>JAEWWD010000194.1 GCA_023396535.1 Bacillota bacterium | reverse complement strand
TCATATGGGTCAGCTCGGGCGCGGTGGAGATAGGCAGGCTCGATTATATCAAGCGAAGCGGCAGGGAACTGATCGGCGATATCGAGGACGTTAAGACGGATTATTCCGCGCAGGGGCAGGCTATCCTCATGCAGGAATACCGCCGCTACATACCCTCGCAGTACTCCGTGCGGCAGCTTCTGGTGGAGCATACGCATTTCAACGACGAGGAAAAGCGCGAGCATATCCGCCGGTTTTTGCTGCGCTGCGCCGTGCAGAACGCCATTCCTATCATCAATTATAACGACCCTGTCAGCTATGAGGAAAACCGCAGGATGGAGCTGAGCCATCTGCGTGAGACCACCGACCACGTGGTGGAATGTATCGACAACGACGAAACGGCCTCCGTCATCTGCACGCTGGTGCATTCCATGTATCTCGTGATACTGACCTCCGTCGACGGCATTTACCGCGACCCGGCCGATCCATCCACGCTGGTGGAGGCGGTGGAGGGCAAGGACGTCGACGAGGTGCTGCAGGGCATCGAGGAGCTGCAGCGCTCCTGCGTGGGCGCGAGCCGCGCGGGCGCAAACGGCGCGCGTGCCAAGCTGGATTTTATAAAGGAGCCCATCAAACAGGGTACCACCGTCATCATCGCGAACGGGCGCTGCAGACTCAACGACGCCATATCCGGCAACTGCCCGCGCACGATATTCAGAGTACGATAACGCGTGTCGGCAAAGTGCCACAGGCACTTTGCCGAGATTCACCGCGCGAATTGATGCTCGGTTTCCTGCTATGCAGGAAAACTGTCGCATCAACTCACACTTCAAGGTGTCATTTTGCACCGTACATGCCGCTGCAAAATGACGGATTAAAGCCTCTGACCCCACAACACCAGCGGCTAGTCACCTAAGGCTTCCTTTGTGAGCGGCGGCGTGTACGGCACGAGTGAAAAGCCTTGCAGGAACTGCCGACAACAGCATTGGCTGTGCAGCCTGCGGCTGAACATCAATCCTTGAAGAATATCCGAATATACCATTCGGGTGAAGTGCAGGCGGTTCCTGTAAACCTCAAAAACTGCCGTCAGGCACTTTGCCGGCAAGGATACGCCCGCGGATAGTTTCCGCGGGCGTTGTGTTTTTTACGGGTCAGCAGGAGGAGCTGTTGAGTATATTCCGTACTGTATTTACCGGACTGATCGTACCGCCCGCCCAGGCGGCTTCTCTGCAGACCGCCACGACGAACAGACGGTCGCCACTGCACATATGCGGCATGAGCGCGTCGCGGATGCAAACGCAGCTCTGGTTCGTTTCGACTAGCCAGCAGTTCCGGATGACCTCGGCCGTACACTCGAAGGAGGCGAGGCATCTCATGAAGCCCTCGGAAGGGCCCTTCCCGCATGTTTCAAAGCACACGAGTTTCGCCATATCTATACCTTTTGCCTTTCAGGCCCACAATAAATCCACGCGCCGACGCCGGTGAGCCAGACGGGGTTGCGGCGTTTTATCATCCGCGCGGATTGCGGCTGCGGCGCATATCGCCCAGCGGGGCATGGGGCCCCGCAAAAGGGGATTGCGCAGCCGCATTCTAACATAGTATATGCCGCAAAGGGATGATTGGACTCGGGCGCAGCAGTGCGTTGTGAACAAAGAAATAGCCCGCCGTGGGGGAGACGGCGGGCCTTCGCGGGTTATGCTACAGTGACACGGCGGTTATTCCTGATCCTCGGAGGCGGGCTCTGTGCAGCCCTTGGGAAATTCCGCCGAGCATACGCTTTGATCAAATAAGATATCCTGGTTCTCTGCCATGGGAAAGACCTCCTCGCTCAAACTTTCTGTACCTCATATATACCACAAAAACAGCAAGGTCACACGCGGCGGACCAAGAAATACCTGGTAAATGAAGCCTGACGGCGCGCCGTACGCATTATGTACCGCTTGCTCTGCCCGGTCTGCGGCATAGAGGCAAATAGCCCGGGGACTGCGATAAGCCGCCGTGTACAGATGCACAAGGTTGTACTGGAAATCCGGGGGGCCTCGTGGTAAAATAATTAATCTATAACAGATGTTTCGTGGAATTTGTATGATACATTGGTCTGATATCGTTCAGGCGGATACGATAGCTGGGGTTGTCGTCGAAGTAGTAACTGGTATTTTCTTGGATATGGATGATTCTGAAAGGAACCGAAATGAAAGGAACTATAACCACCCCTCAGGGCGACACACTTGACTTTGGCAACGGGGCGCCAGTTCTGTATGTGAATGACCGAAGCGGCTACCTGTGTGAGCAGCCCGAAGTGATTGCCGAGTTGCAAGCGGGGAACATGGATACCTTGCTGGCGTCGCTGTACCTGGGGCTGGAAAAAGGCGCTCCTGTGTTCAACGCTCAAATGATGCGCTACGAGCTCGACGAGGCAAGGCTATTGCCCAAATTAGTGGAACAAATTGCGCAAGTTCCGGGTGCTTTTGTCTCCATTGACACACGAAATCCCAAGATTGCCGAGGAATGCCTGAAACTCTATAGTCCCGGCAAGGCACTGTGCAACTGCATCAACGGGGAAGACGAGAACCTGAAAACCCTGCTGCCCATCGTAGCGAAATACGGCGGCGCCGTGGGAACCGCGTTAGTGGACGATAGAGGCATTCCCGACACCCTTCCCGAACGGCTTCGGGTGGCAAAAAAAATCATCAACGCCGCCGAGTGTCTGGGCATTCCCCGGGAGGATATCGCCATAGATTCCGTCTGCCTGCCTGCCGGCGTCTGCTTTGGCAGCGCCCGTTTTTCGCTGGAAACCATGCGTGCCTTTGAGGAAGAACTTGGTGTATCCACCCTGCTTGGTATCAGTAATGTTGGACACATGATGCCCAATCCCGGGATTCTGGAAACGGTGTTCTGCATTCTGGCGTCCGGGTATAACCTGGGCGTTGCCATGGTGGACCCCGAGATGCCTTATTTTGAATGGATGTACAACAGTGTAAACTTCCTGATGGGGATCGACGAGTGCGGCGCGGGTTACCTGAAGCAATACCGCTCCACAAAGAAAACAGCGACGCATCAGGGAATATAGTGCGTTGAACGGCTATATACCGGCTTGCAGCAGTTTTATCAAAGGTATAAGATGGCATAACCCAGAGGAGACACTGTTGGGTTAGTGGCTCAAGCGTGCAGGAAGGCCATAACGCGAAAGAGATTTGGGGAAAAGCAAGGAGCTTCCATGGAGGCTCTTTTCTCTTGCCCATTTATAAGAGAGGAGGCGGTGGCAATCAGAAAACTCAAAACTACAAGCCAACCGCCTTCATGTCATAAGGGGCGTATTGCGACAAGGGCGCTGCCGACTACGCGGCGTCTTTTATTGAGCCCTTTCACACCAAAGGGCTTCTGGGCTGTCTAACATGTATTGTAATCCTCACCCTGGGGACTGCGAAAGGCCGCCGGATATTGCATTTTCGCTCTGCCTGTGGTATGCTTTCTAAGCGCAAAATCGTGCGGGGCATGAGAGAGCGCTCAATAGGGAGCGGTATCGAAGCGGTCATAACGGGGCTGACTCGAAATCAGTTTGAGGGAAACCTCACGTGGGTTCGAATCCCACCCGCTCCGCCAGAAAACCCCTGAAAACACTATGTTTTCAGGGGTTTTGTCTATCTATCTGGGATGCCCTAATTGATCGCGCTTACCAAAATGGTGCCAAAATGGTGACATGCGTATCTAAGTTGAAATAAAAAAGTACCGGGCAGTGATAACCCGATACAAGGTTATCGCTCCATTTCGGCACTTTTTCTTTGAAGCTTTTTCGGCAGTTCCGCTTCCGATTCTTTAGCTTTCTCAGGATGTAAGCCCTCCGTAGCCATGTAGCGCTTGATAATGTCCGTGATGTCTGCACGTTCTGCCATCATCTCGTCCCTGCTGTTATTCTTGGCATAATCAAGGTCAATGTCTACGGACAGCCGGGGCAAATTAAATATTGTAAGATTGATTGCTATGCCGCCTTTGAGTGCCAAGCTCTCGCCAAGCAAAGGATCTCTTTGGATGAAACTCAGCACGGCGGACAGACGACATATTTCGGCTCCGGCGAGACCACGCTCATGGTTGGGCTGTACATCGTGGAACTCGAGGGCATCTCCGGCAGCATCACGCTGGATTCGCCGCTCATGGAGGCGTACTCCGGTGCCACGTCCTCGAACGAAAACATGAGCGGCGATTTTCCGACGCTTGCACCGGGCATGAACGTAGTGAGCTGGAGTGGCGGAGTGGCGAAGGTTGGAATAGAACCCAACTGGGGATATTTTGGAGAGGCTTGGGGACGCTCTTTCATGGCTCAAGTGGAATATCTTGAACAAAGCTGAATAAAAACCCGTCAATAAACAAGGAGATAATGTTTATGAAAAAAAAAAGAGGAAGACTGTTGCTTGTGATCGTTGGCGTGTTGTTCACCATTGCTCTATTTATTTGGCTCAACAATACGTCTCTATTTATTAATACGGAAGGTAATAAAGCAAAGCTACTTGCGCATCGTGGTCTTGCTCAGACATTTGATATCAGTCAAGTCGAGTGGGACACAAATACGGCAGAGATTATCTATCCGCCGGAGCATCCATACCTTGAAAATACGCTGGAATCCATGCGGATTGCCTTCGATATGGGCGCGGATGTTGTTGAATTTGATATTCACAGAACCAAGGATAATCAGCTGGCTGTATTCCATGACTATGATATCTCCTATCGTACCGATGGGCAAGGTTATGTGAGTGATCATACCATGGCCGAACTTAAACAACTCGATATTGGATACGGTTATACGGCAGATGGCGGCAAGACCCATCCATTCCGGGGTAAAGGGATTGGACAAATGCCTGTAATTGACGAGGTATTCGCCGCTTTCCCGGATCATGAACTTTTGATCGACGCTAAGGATGGGGATAAGGATACAGGGGTATTGTTGTGGGAGTGCCTGAAAGCAATGCCAAATGAACGGCTCTCGCAAATCACTGTCTATGGCGCGGACGGAACCATTCAATACCTGCGCAATCAGAGTAATTCGTTGCGATTGCTGAGTATGGAGATGATGAAGGATGCACTGATAAAGTATATTGC
This sequence comes from Bacillota bacterium, assembly GCA_023396535.1. Taxonomy (GTDB): domain Bacteria; phylum Bacillota; class Clostridia; order Christensenellales; family CAG-138; genus JAEWWD01. The sequence continues at coordinate 959 of JAEWWD010000194.1, read as the reverse complement.
GCTGGGATGGACGGGGTACATCCCCGAAAGTCTACACAATATGGAACTGCACCTTCCGCTGAACTATGCCCGTTTATTGTGGGGATGGCCTCACAAGTTCGTGGAGCGGATGGAGCGGATCAACACGCGCGTTGTTATTGTGGGCGGCAATGGTGGAGCATCCGAAGGAATTGATACGGCGAATTATCGTGAGCGCATTCCTGCGGGCTTTGACGGGTATATATGGACGAACCGGATTGATCGCTTCGATAACGGTGAAATAGCGCGATAAAGGTCTATTGGATCAAATTCGTATACTAAGACCTATTCACCGTCAGCGCGCGCTCACAAGCCTGGATCTCATCAAGGATAATCAGCGTATCCTCCGGGAAAATGCTTTGTCCGCTCTTTGCGGAAAGCTCCTTAATGATGCGAGTAGGATCCAGGTCGCGGTCAAAGATTGCCGCGACCTCCGTGGAGTCCTCCATGTTGAAATAGACTGTATTCCAATAATGCTGCTTTTCGAATGTCAGCGCCGTATATGTCTTGCCGACCTGCCGGGCGCCACCGATCAGAAGCGGCATCCTTTTCGGTCTGTTTTTTCAATCCATCAAGGATTCGTTCCATAAAGTGCGATCATAACTCATTTATTGGATTCAATAATGTGAAAGATTCGACCTCAATTGCCCTTTTCTGTTTTGATGTCTACCTCTTCTATTGGGGTATGCCTGTGTATCATCAAGTTTTGATATCCTGCAACACGTCATCCATGTCCAGCAAAAAGGAATATAGAAAGTAATGCCGTGCCTCTGAGTTGGTTGCCAACAGTACCACATCCTCTGGGAATTGCAGGCCTGCCACATCGTATAGGATACGCAGGACGGCCAGCATCTCCACTTCCAGGCCCTCGTTGTACAAGTGGGTAAAGATGGCCGAAATCCTGTCCATTGTTCCGACATCGTTGCCGGAGAAGGTGAACA
>JAEWWD010000094.1 GCA_023396535.1 Bacillota bacterium | reverse complement strand
ATGCGACGGGTATCATTACGGACGCGGGCGGAACGTTCCTGTATAATTCCGTCGAAATCGCCCAGGCAAGCGAACAATATCTGAAGGCGCTGGACGAGCAGATTGACGACGCTTTGAGCGGGCAGGGCACCATGCGTGAGGATATCCGTACCGCCGACAACCGGCTGGCGCTGTCTATCTGCGTGCCGGTAAAAGACCAAACGGGCGCTATCATCGGCAGCGTGTTTTTGCTCAAAAACGCGGAGGAGATAGCCGCTACCACGCAGAGGCTCAATAACACGCTGCTGCTGACCGTTGCGGTGGTGCTGCCGATTATGCTGCTGCTTTCGTCGTTCAGCGTACGAAGGTTGGCGGGGCCGTTGCATGAGATGGGCGAGGTCGCCATCAAAATGAGCAAGGGCAATTTTACCATCCGGGCGGATGAGAATGAGGTCGGCGAGATGGGGCTGCTTGCGCGCGCGCTCAATAATCTGTGCGATACGCTGTCGCAGACGATCTATCAGCTTCGCGCCGAAAAGACTCAGCTCGATCACATGCTGTCAAGTTTCTCAGAGGGTATCGCCGCCACAGACAGCGTGGGCGTTCTGACTCATTACAATCCCGCGCTCATGCGCATGTTCGGCAGCGTACGCGTCAATTCGCGCATGGAGCTTATTCCTGATACGAGCATTTGGGAAGCGTTCGACGAGGTATATTCTACGGGAGAGCCGAAACAAATACGCTATCCGCTTTCGGGCGACAGAATGCTCTGGATCACTATCACCCCCGTCGTCACGGAAGAAGGGGAGCGTACCGGCGTGGTGGGTCTGTTCAGGGATATGACAGAAATGGAGCGCCTGGAGCGTACGCGCCGCGAATACGTCGCGAACGTCAGCCACGAGCTGCGTACGCCGCTGACTGCCGTGCGCGGGCTCCTGGAGCCGCTGGCGGACGGCATGGTGCAGAGCGAGGAGGACAGGCAGCGCTATTACCGCATCATGCTGCGCGAGGTCATGCGCCTCTCAAGGCTCATCACGGATATGCTGCAATTATCCCGCCTGCAGTCCGGCACGGAGTATATGGAGCTCGCGGAGGTGGACATCAGTGAAATACTGGAGGATATCCGGCAGAGCTACGTAAAGGAGGCCGCGCAGCGCGGTATACGGCTGGAGCTTTGTGCGCCCCGGCTGCCGCACGTGTTGACGGACGCCGACCGGGTGGAGCAGCTCCTTGTCATATTGCTGGACAACGCCATGCGCTATACGCCCGAGGGCGGCAGCATCACGCTTGCAGGCGAGGATGGGCCGCGCGTGAATATCTCGGTATCGGATACGGGTTCCGGCATTCCGGAAGAGGATTTGCCGTATGTATTCGACCGGTTTTATAAGGTGGATAAATCCCGCAAGGAGGGCGGTACAGGCCTTGGCCTCTCTATCGCGCGGCACCTGATTGAAAAGCTTGGCGAAAAGATCACGGTGGAAAGCAGGCTTGGAGAGGGTACCTGTTTCCGGTTCACGCTTAAAAAGTACGTAAGTAACGCCATCGCGCTCGGTCCCCCGTCGGAGGATTGGGATGCGGCGCTGGATGAGCCGCTCAGTGTATGGCCGCAGGAACTTGAAGCAGAGGAGCATACGGGGCGAACGCAGGACGCGCCGTACGAGGTTATCCCGCCGAAGGAAAAGGAAAAGCGCCACGACAGAAAGAAGCCGCGCAAGCCGGATAAGGCGAATAAGGAAGATAAAAGGGCGGTCCAGGAAGAAAAAGAAGGAGAAAGTGACCAGTAGGCGTATCGACGCATAAATTGCCATGAGAAAACAGCCTCCGGTAATTTCGCCGGAGGCTGTCAAGCTATTAAATAGCTCTGGTGTAGTATGACTTGCGGCGGAGACTTTGGGGCTCTGTTTACATATCTATGGAGAGCCGTCTTATGTGGAACCTATATATGCACAGGTTTACTTTTATAGGCATCGGGCATATTCCATGCTTTTGTTCATACCCTGTAGTATACAAGGACAAGGGGGCGGCAGCATGGAATATCGACGGAGAAGGCGGAAAAGGCGCTTTGCGGCGGCAGGAGGCAGCGGTACGGCCAGGGCGATCGCCGCGCTGCTGGTAGTCGCGGCAGTGGTATATCTGATCAGCGCGTCGGCCGCCGGCACATGGATCGCGCAAAACGTGATGGCGCCGGCTTTTGCGGCGTTTGACAACATGATACAGCGCACGGCGTCCGTAAATACGCCGGATGCCGCCGGGACCTCCACGCCCCGCACAAGCGTGGGGAATGAAAAAACTGTAACCGGCGATGTGGAACTGCCGGCGATGGAGTGTTTCGCGCTGCAAATGGGCGTATACAGCGATAAAAACAATGCGGACGCGCAGGCGCAGGCGCTGCAGCAGCGCGGAGCGGGCGGATACGTAATGGAGGATGCCGGGCGCTACCGGGTGCTGGCCGCTGCGTATGAATCGCAGGAAAGCCTGAAGCAGGTACGGGATCAGTTGACCGCGGAGGGATTGGAGAGCGCATCCTATACGTTCAGCGCGCCGGGCAGTACGCTTCGGGTGACAGCCACGCAGTCGCAACTGGACGGTATTGCGTCCTCATTCGAGGCGCTCAATACACTGCAGCAGGATATGGCGGCCGCCGTGGTGACATTTGACCAGCAAAAGTTGAGCGCCGATAAGGGGCGGGAGACCGCCAATGCACTTCTGAGCAGACTGCAAACGGCCAATGAGGCGTTTCTTGCTTCGGTTGGGGAGGAGAACCCTGTCTTGCAGGCAACACAGGAATGCTTCGCCGAATATGACGAGGCGATAAGTGCGCTGGCTGCCTATAATTCACAAAGTTTTGTAGATTTTTCGGCCAAAATGAAGTACACTCATATATGTATGGCACATGCTTACGCGACTCTGGCACAGGAGATTTCCACTATGGCATGAGCCGTATATTCTTAGCCCGGAGGACGCTGAATGAGAATAGCGGAAGTGGCCGAAATACTGGACGCCAGGGTATTGTGCTGCGAAGCGGGGCTTGACAAAGAGGTCGTATCCGCATTTGGGGCCGATATGATGAGCGACGTGCTCGCGTTTATGAACGAAGGGACGCTGCTTTTAACCGGCCTTGTCAATCCGCATGTTATCCGTACCGCGGAAGTGCTGGATCTGAGGTGCATCGTATTCGTACGCGGTAAGCCGGTGCCGCAGGATATTATGGAGCGCGCCATCGAGCAGGACGTCGTGCTCCTGAGCACCGACAAGACATTGTACACCAGTTGCGGCATGTTATATATGGCAGGGTTGCCGGGTTGCATAAGAAGGTAGGAATATGGAATTATCAATGGTACAGACTTTTCCTGTACCGCGCGGTTCATTCGACACGGCCGGCGAGGCCAGCAGTAAAATCAAGCAAATTCTCAAGAAGCTTGGGATCCCTCCCGATGTGGTTCGCGATGTGGCGATTGCCGCCTATGAGACGGAGCTCAATCTCGTTATCCATTCACTGGGCGGAGAACTCATACTGGAAGTTCGGCCGGATGAAATACAGTTGATTTCGCAGGATACGGGGCCCGGCATTCCCGATATTCCGCTTGCGCTGAGCGAGGGGTACTCTACGGCATCTGAAAGTGTGCGTAATATGGGCTTCGGCGCGGGCATGGGGTTGCCCAATGTGCAGCGGCATTGCCATCAGTTTTACATCGACTCGGAGATTGGCAGGGGTACCGTTATCCGGGCGTCCTATTTTTTAAAAAGCGGCGATAAATAAGTAACGGAGGGTTGCGTTTTGTTGTACAAGCACTCTGTCCGTATCGACAGACGCAAATGCATGGGCTGCACCAACTGCATCAAGAATTGCCCCACGGAGGCGATACGCGTGCAGCGCGGCAAGGCAAAAATATTGGATGAACGCTGCATAGACTGCGGTGAATGCCTGCGCTCCTGCCCGCATCATGCCATGATTGCTGTCACCACGCCCATTTCTGAGCTAAATCTGTTCAAATACAACATCGTCATACCGTGTACGCCGCTGTATTCGCAGTTCAAGAACCTGGGCGACAGAGGCGATATCTACGAAGCGCTGTATGCGCTCGGCTTTGACGCCATATACGAAGAAGCGCGCGCCGCGGAAATCGAGGCGGAGGCGCTCAGAAAATATCTGCGCTCCGGCGAAGCGAATTTCCCCGTGATCGCCTGTAACTGCCCCGTTATACCGCGGCTGGTCACGACGCTGTTTCCAAATCTGATCGACAACCTCTCTCCCTTCGTATCCTCTACGGAGATTGCGGCGCGTGTCGCGAAAGCCGAATTCTGCGAGATGATGAACGTCCCTAAAGAATCCGTGGGCTGCTATTATATCGCGCCCTGTTCCGCTCGGATGACCAACATCAAAAATCCGCTTGGCATAGACAACAGCGAGGTCGACGGGGTCTATTCCATGCGCGATATCTACGCGCAGATCATAGACAATATGGGAAAGGGCACTTCGCATAACCGGGATATCGTTCACCCGGCGGGAGCGTTCGGGTTAGGGACCGCCGTCATTGGAGGCCTGAGCGCCGCTGTGGGCACGGAGCATTATCTCGCGGTGGACGGTATTTATCATGTCATGCAGTGCCTGGAAGAGATCGATAACGAGCGGCTGCGCAAGCTCATGCTGGTGGAGGCGACGGCCTGCAGCGGCGGTTGCGTTGGTGGTCCGCTGCTCTTTGAAAACCAGTTTGTAGCAAAGAACAGAAACAGGCGGCTCGCGAACTCCCAGCCCCGTACGGATCTGGAGCACGACGAGCATATTCTCAAATACGTCAACTCGCCCATGATTCGCTACGACAGGCCCTTCGAGCCGCGCAGCGTCATGAAGCTTTCCGACGACGTAGGGGAGGCCATGCGTATGATGGAGCGCATGGAAGCCATCAGCAAGAACCTGCCGGGGCTGGATTGCGGCTCCTGCGGGTCGCCAAGCTGCCGTACGCTCGCGGAGGATATCGTGCGCGGGCAGGCGGTGGAGATGGACTGTATATTCAAGCTGCGCGATAAGCTGCGTATCCTCGCGCAGGAGATGGCGGATCTCGCGAGCGCGGAAAAGCGCGGCTGATCCGTGTAATATAACATTTTTAAAACGGAGCATTTTACTGACAAATGCGGGAGGAAAGCTATGCTGGTATCGGAGCTGGCGGCACATATTGGCGCTGCGGTAGTGACGCAGGGCGTTCCCGACGGCGAAGTGACTTGCGGGTATACCTGCGACCTTTTGAGCTGGGTGATGGCGCGCGGAAAAGCAGGCTGCGCATGGGTTACGGTGCAGACTCATATGAACGTCGTCGCGGTGGCGTCGCTGCACGATATGGCCTGCATCATTTGTCCGGAGGGAATAGAGCCGGAAGCACCTTCAGTCGAGAAAGCCGCGCAGGAGGGCATCGCCGTGCTGCGCTCTGACAAATCGGCGTATGAGATCTGCGGGCTCATGCATCAGGCGGGTATCCCCGCCGTATAAGGCCATGCTGAAGCTCGCGGCGGATCTGCATATCCATTCCTGTCTGTCGCCCTGCGCGGATATGGATATGACGCCGAACAATCTCATCAATATGGCCTATTTAAAGGGTCTGGAAGTGGTCGCGGTCTGCGATCACAACAGCGCGCGCAATTTGCCCGCCTGCAAGGCGGCGGCGGATGCGCGCGGTTTGATTCTGCTGCCCGGGCTGGAAGTGGAAACACGCGAGGAAGTGCATGTGCTCACGCTATTTGCTTCACTCGATGCGGCGATGGAGTATGCCGGCTGGGTTTATACGCATTTGCCCGATATGCCCAATACGCCCGCCCTGTTCGGCGAGCAGACCGCCATGAACGAGGACGACGAGCTCATTTATACCGAACCAAAGCTGCTTATACAATCCACGACTTTGTCTATCGACGAAGTGACGACGCGGTGTCGGGCGGCGGGCGGCATGCCCGTGCCGGCGCATATCAACCGCACGTCCAACTCTTTGCTGAACAGTCTCGGTTTCATTCCGCCGGAGCTTGACTTTACAGCGCTCGAGGTATATGCTGCTTTGCCTGTGCCGGAAGGAACCGATCTTACCCGTTATCATATCCTGTATAATTCCGATGCCCATACGCTCAGCGGTATTTCTGAGCGGGAGCATTTTATTTCGGCGTATGACAGGTCCCCGGAGGGTGTCCTGGCTTACCTGCGCACACGGAAATAGAATTGAGAGGGCTTGTATCCTGCTTATCCCGTCCGGGAGGAACCTGCCTTCGCGGGCGTGTGCTATTTAATGACGGCAGGCTGGCCATATGCATGCATCTTGGGGTACAAACGATATACATAGCTTACAACGGCTACATGCATTGCAGGAAATTTCCCCTTTCGGGATTGCGGAAAAACTGATACACTACAGTGTGGTGGTTTATAAATCCTTACGACATATTGCATATGGACGCCGACGAATACGAAAGTCCCGGCGTGCTGTGTTCAGAGATTATTAAATTCTTTTTCACGGGAGGAATCATATGATCGAACTGTTCTCTGAAGGCGTATACCTGCACAACGGCGTGCCCGTCGCGGGAGGAGAGAATTTTCCCGCGCCGAAAGAGGCGCGGGAGAATACCATCGCTTATTCCATATTGCGGGCGCATAACCGCTCCGACAGGCCGGACAAGCTGCGCATTAAATTCGATAAGCTGATTTCCCACGACATCACCTATGTCGGCATCATACAGACGGCGCGCGGCTCGGGGCTTATGGAATTCCCGGTACCCTACGCCATGACCAACTGCCATAATTCCCTGTGCGCGGTAGGCGGCACCATCAATGAAGACGATCATGTATTCGGTCTCTCCGCCGCGAAGAAGTACGGCGGCATATTCGTGCCGCCCAATCTCAGCGTCATTCATATGTATGCGCGCGAGGCAATGGCCGCCTGCGGGGATATGATACTCGGCTCGGACAGCCACACCCGTTACGGCGCTCTGGGCACAATGGGCGTAGGGGAGGGCGGGCCTGAGATCGTCAAGCAGCTTCTTTCCAACACCTACGACGTGGACGCTCCTGAAGTCGTGCTGGTATATCTTGAGGGTGCGCCCAAGCCCGGCGTGGGCCCTCACGACGTCGCCATTGCGCTGGTGGGCGCTACGTTCAAAAACGGTTTTGTGAAAAACAAGGTGCTTGAATTCGTCGGCCCCGGCGTGAAAAACCTTCCCATGGATTTCCGCAGCGGCATAGACGTTATGACGACGGAAACGACCTGCCTCTCTTCCATATGGGAAACGGACGAGACGGTGCGGGAATACTATGCCGTCCATGGCCGTCCTGACGCGTACAAAGAGCTCCGGCCGGGCAGCATCGCGTATTACGACAGCATGATCAAAATCGACCTATCCAATGTGGAATGCATGATTGCGCTGCCCTTCCATCCCTCCAACGCCTATACCATCGCAC
>JAEWWD010000080.1 GCA_023396535.1 Bacillota bacterium | reverse complement strand
GATCTCCGTAATGCTGGTCACGCGACGCGTGCCGTCGCGCAGGCGGCTTTGCTGCACGATTAAGTCCAGCGCGGAGGCGATCTGGCTGCGGATGGCGAACAGCGGCATCTCCACGCCCGCCATCATGACCATTGTCTCGATACGCGCGATCATGTCGCGCGGGGAGTTTGCGTGGCCGGTGGTTAAGGAACCGTCATGGCCGGTGTTCATGGCCTGCAGCATGTCCAGCGCTTCGCCCGAACGCACCTCGCCCACAATGATACGGTCGGGGCGCATGCGCAAGGCGTTTCGCACGAGGTCGCGGATTGTGATTTCGCCCTTGCCTTCCAGATTGGCCGGGCGGCTTTCCAGCGTGATGACATGCTGCTGGTTCAGTTGCAGCTCCGCCGCGTCCTCGATGGTGACGATGCGCTGGTCCTGTGGAATGTAGGCGGAGAGCACATTGAGAAGCGTCGTTTTGCCGCTGCCCGTGCCGCCCGCCACCATGATGTTCAGGTTGCCTTTGACGCACGATTCCAGGAAGCCCGCCATGCGCGGGGTAAGCGAGCCGAAGTCGATAAGGTCGTGCACGGTGAACGGCGTTTTGGAGAATTTTCGTATGGTGATGACCGGCCCCGTCAGCGACAGCGGCGGTATGATGATATTCACGCGGGAGCCGTCTTTCAAACGCGCGTCCACCATGGGGCTGGCTTCGTCCACATGGCGGCCTATGGCGGCCACGATTTTTTCAATGATCTGCATGACGGCTTCGTCGTCCCGCAGCCGCACGTCGGATAAACGGAGCTTGCCGCGCTCTTCCACAAATACGTGCCGAGGGCCGTTGACCATGATTTCCGTAATGTTGGTATCGCTTAACAGCTCCTCCAGCGGCCCGAGGCCCATGACCTCGTTGAACAGCACGCCGGATAGCCGGGTGCGCTCCACTCGCGTAATGGTATCGGCATGATCGAGCAGCACATCGTTGATGACGGCCTGTACCTGCGCGGCGTCCGGTTCGCTTGCCTGCCCCCGCAGCTTATCGATCACGGCGCTGCGAACCAGGTCTATGATGATCTGGTATTGCTCCTGCCGCGTCTCATTGGCGGGCGCGGCGACGGCCGTGCCCTGTGCGGAGGCGCGCTCTTCCGGCGCCGCCGTCTCGGCGGCGTTTTTGTTCATGCGTGCCATCAGGCTCATCGCGCGTATACCCCCAGCGCCATTTGTTTGAGCTGTTTGCCCAGGGCCGTGCGCGGTTCTTCGAGCACTACGGGACGGCCTATGCACTGGCAGCGGTCAGCCGTTTTGTCGTCGCGCGGCAGTACATATTCGGGCAGAACGTTCAGCACGCGCTGTGCGTCCTTTATGGAGAGGAAGCCTTTGCAGTCCTTGTTGTATACGTAGCTGATTTTTTCCTGCATCTGCAGGGAGGTTAGCACCGTCGTCGTCAGATAGGCGGCTTTTATGCTTCCAAGATCCGGCTGCATCACGACGAGCACGCGGTTGCTGTTCTCCATGGCGGCGATGGTGGTATCCGAGAAATTGCTGGGAAGATCCAGCACGATGCAGTCAAAGAAGGGCCGCATCACAGACAGCGCGCTTTCCACATGCCGCGCTTCCACGAACTCGCCGCTTTCGGGCGAATTGGGGCCGCTCAGCACCGTAAGTCCGCTGTAATGCTGCACGGTGAAGCCGCGCAGTACGTCCATCGTCAGGTTGCCGCGCTCCTGCGCAAGCTCGGCAATGGTATCCTTGGCCTGTATGTCGAGGTAGAGCGCCGCGCAGGCGAATTCGAGGTTGAGATCCAATATGGCCGTCTTGCGCCCCTGCTTGGCTAAAGCTGTCGCGATATTGACCGCGATTGTGGTTTTTCCCGTACCGCCCTTGCCCGAATATACGCTGATGACGCGGGATTTCAGCGCCGACGGCCCCTGCGTGGCGCCCGCGCGCGTATGCTCCAGCGTGCCTGCGCGGCGTACGGCGTCGAGTATGGCGGCGGGCTCATCATCCGATGAAACGAGCAGGCGTATGCCTGCGGCGAGCGCCTCTTTGGTAAGCTGTATGGTGAGGCTGTCGCACAGCAGTACCAGCGCGCAGCCGGGCACGTTCTGGTAAATGCGCTGCGCCACATCCAGCACTGCCGCATTCTCATAATAGAGTACCGCGACGTCGGGCTGTAACCCCTGCGCCTTTTGCACGGAGGACGCCGTGCCTTCGCCGTAGCCGACGATGGCGATGTCGTCCGCGTCCAATATGCCCTTGAGGCGATAGCGGACTTCCTTATCGGTGCTGATGACGAATACCTTGAGCTGTTCCATATGCGCCCCCTAGTTGTTGCCGTCCCAGACGTATAAGGGCGGCGATACGAGCTTATCGTCCTGCGGCGCGCGCAGCGTCAGATATACACGGCCGTAGCTGATGGCGTAATAAAGCTTTGTCGCGTCCTCGGGGGATATACTTAGCGTCACGGAGCCGTAGGAGAAGCTCTTTTCCCCATCCTCCGCTTTCGAGCTTTCGTTTTGCGCGTGGGAGCCCACCTCCAGCACGCGGATATTTTCCAGCACGACCTCGGTCGCGGGGATATCGATGTCGTTCCCTTCCTCATCTTTTTCTTTAAGCGTAATGGTGGACAGGATATCTACGTAATCGCCCTTGCTCAAATACCCGCCAACGCCCGCGATTTCATCGGTGGAAAGCGTGATGGCGCGCTTGCCCTGCTCCACTACATAGGAGAGCTGTCCGCCCTCCGTGCCGCTTTTTACTTCGCTGAGCTGCGCGCGTACGATTTGCTGCCCGGCGGGAACCCAGTACTTATTGATCTTTCCCACCACGTCGGATAGGGAGACGACGGCGTCCGCATTGATCCATTCGAGGGCGGTTTTCTGCAGGGTTACCATTTCGGAGGTGATTTTCGTGTTCTCGGGTATGGAGGTGACCGCTATCACGACGGTGCCCGTGGGGATGACGACGGTCGCCTGCCTGTCCAGCTTCTGGGCATACAGATAGACGGCCGCCCCCGTCAGTATCGCCACGAATACCGCTATGATATAGATCTTTTTCATGAGCCCTCCCGCGCCAACACACGCGTCCCGTATTTATCAATACCGCCCGTAGTGGCGGATGCTTCCTGCTATACTGTATGAGGATGGACCGTTGGGGCAGGTTGCAGGCCCCATAGCGTCATCTTATCTTCATTTGGGTGGAAGAGGTAAGCTCAAACGTATTCCCCGTTGTGAATATGGCGGCGATTGGCGTCAGCGTGGCGACGTCCTTCGTTACGGTCACCGTGATTTTATCCGTGCCCTTTGTGACCGATACGGTCATTTCACCGGGACCCACCACGACGCTTTCCACCAGGTCGGTGACGTCCGCCGTAAGCGTTGAAGAGTCCGCGTTGACAATGGCGTAGCGGACGCCTTCTCGGCTGCCGTTTTCCACGCTCATCTGGTTATAGAAATACCAGCCGAACTCCATGATGCCCATCAGGAGGAGCAGTAGCAAAGGCAGCGTAATTGCAGTCTCTACCAGAGCCTGTCCCCGTTCACTGTTTGCGCGCAGTCCCTGCATAGTTCTCATATCGCGGCCCTCCTTTCTCCTAAGGGGTAGAATGTCCGCCCGCGCCTGTGCACGGGCGGACATTCAAAGTCACCATTGCTATGATCAGGAAGCAGGAAGTTCTACGCCGGGAACCGTATCCAGTTTGTCTTTTGCACCAGTGAAGATGTCAGTTACGCCATCGCCGAGCAATACAACCGCAGCAATGGCCACGAGTGCGATCAGGCCCAGGATGAGGCCGTACTCCACCATGCCCTGGCCGTTTTCATCGCGAAGTATATCCATGAACTTCTTCATTCCTGTATCTCCTCTCAAATTCTGTTGATTATATAGTTGTGGTTGCGTTAAAAAATAGTAGTGAACACTGGAAACACCATTGTGGCCACCGCGCCTAAGGACAGGTACGGGCCGATCGCGGCGGAGGTAAAGAGCCCCCCCCGGCGGCTGATGTAGAGGTAAGCGGCGTACAGGCCTAACCCCAGGCCCATCACCAGCGTTACCTGTAAAAGCCCCGCGAGACCAAAGCAGAAGCCTATCACGACCGCGTACTTGATATCGCCCCAACCGATCTGAAGACCCAGACGGGCTGGAAGCGTGAACAATATGGCTGCGATGGCCGCCCCCAAGAGATTTGTGGTTATTCCGGACCAGCCCACATTGAGCGTATGCCCAAGCGCATATACGAGTATCAGCGCCAGCAGCAGCTCGTTGGGGATGCGCCGGACGACGATATCCACCGCGCTCAGGCTCAAGAGTATCAGGAATACCAGCAGGAACTGTATGAGCCGGACAATATCCGTCATGGGGATTACGGCGGATAAGAGAGCGAAGCCCAGCGCGCCCAATGCCGTAAACAAGGCCGCCGAAAGCACGCCGCTCAACAGGCGGCTTTCGTCGGGGCGTCCGCCGCGCGCCGCCACCAGCTGCCGTGTCAGCAGCCGGATGGGGACGGAGCAGATAGCACCCGCAAGGGCGAACAGGAGTATGAGCATCGCTGGGCCTCCTTTGGATGTAAAAGAGAGATTGCCTTCCTGAAGCTTCCCTTTCCCGCCCATGCGGGGGCCGGAAAAGGAAAAGCCACCACTCGTTTACCGAATGCCGGCTTAAAGTCTACGATGTGCGCCGCTCCTTATCAGGGATTGGACGCTGTCCGCCCGTGTGGGAGTACGGGGGACGTATCCGTAAACAAAAGCGTTGCTTCATTCGGCAGCTGGCTGTCATGGGCCGTGAGGCCTTTAGACCCTGTAGCTTTGCGCAGACAGCCTTTCGGCTGCATTGCCATTATCGTTGAAGAGTACTTTTGCAACTAGCAGTTTCATTGCCCCATAGGGGCCGTCGGTCTGGTCCAAACTGTCCGCCTAGCGCGGACCGCAGCTTGCGCCTGCCGTGCAGGCTCTGATCGTCGTTGAGATACCCGGCCGATGAGCGCGCCGCCCAAACAGCCTTGCAGCATCCTTCCGGGAAATATCGCGGCAAACGCTCCGGAGTTGGCGAAGCCATTGGCGTTTGACCGCCCGTTATACGCTATCATCCCCTTTCCCCTTGGTCCCGCCGCCTGTAAGAGGCGGCAAATTCGTGTTCGTACTATTTCCGCGGCTGCAAAAACACGAAAGGCAACCGCTTTGCGCAGTTGCCACAATATCACAGGCGGCTGTGATCAATCAAGCGGCAACTGGCTGCCATAGGCTTGCGCCTTTAGGCCCTGTAGCTTTGCGTCACTGCCTTTCGGCAGCTTTGCCATTATAAATATCGCTTTGGTATTTATACTTAAACCGAACAAAACGCTTTCAAACGCCAATATATAAAAATTTTCGTCATTATCTGACAAGCCGTATGGCTTCCTCACCGCCGCCAGCAAACGGGAAGGGTTCGTCCGGCGCCCGCATGGTCAGGTTGGCCGGCACGCCGACGATACGATTGCCTATAATACTTCCGATATACGTTGTGTTATTTCCTTGGACAGTAATACTGCCTTTGGGCGCATAAATAATGCCAGTCACCGTCGTGCTGTTGGTGACCATATAAATATTTCCGTTCGCGGAGTAGGCGCAGACTGAATCGGTTGCGCGCAATTGCATGCCGCCGCCCTGGAATGTTATATTTCCGTTGGCGAACACGTTGCCTGTACCCACAAACGTGTTGTTAAAAGTGATTTTGCCTGTGGCAAATATGGTGCCGTTGAGTTCGCATACGGGGGATCCGCCGTCGATGGTAAGGTCGCCGTTCACATACAACACGCCGTTCACGATACACTGGTTGGATATCCTGCAATTTCCCGACACATACGTATTGCCGGTAAAAGTCTGCTTCCACCAGGGATCTGCGACTTGGGCGGGAGTCAGAACAGTATCATAACTTGAGGGAAGCACCCCCGCTACCACGGATGTGAAATCGGGCATATCTATAAAGTCTGCCTCGGGCGCTTCGGTACCCACTGTCATGGTCGATTCATTGCAATATACTGTTTTGCACGCTTCTGCCGCGCCCTGTATAACCCCATATGACGGCGATGCATACAGGGAACCGTTGGCGTGCACGCTGCCGGCAATATCAAAGCGGCCGCCCAGGTTGAGCGTATGATTGGGATCGCCGCTGAACAGCAAATACGCAAAGGGGCCCGTGGCGGAGGTTATGTATTTTTCCGCGCTGGCTGTGGCAGCCACGTCGTGTTTCGCATATCCCATCACGCGGGAGAAGCCCGCGTCCACGGTTTCCTTTCCTTCCGCTGTGATGATCATGTCGTCGTTTTTAAAAGAGAATGTAATGTTATCCGTAGAAAAGCCGTTGGCGCGTATGTAGGACCTCGCTTCTGAAATAGCGGCGTCCGTATCGGGCAGCATGGATGCGCCGGCCAGCACACCGGCGTCCAGCGCCGTCTGCAGCCGCGTGTTTTCTACATACAGCGTACTCATATCCACCGCGAAGGCGCCGAACATGAGCAACACGCAGAGCCCAGCCGCTACGATGACCATACCGCCCCTCCTTCCGCACAACTTAACGCGTGTTTCCGAATAGAAATAAATAAACCGCAGCCGACCCTTGGTCAGTTGCGGTTACGCTTAATACAGCACAGGCAAATTATCCTGCACCAAGCGGTTTGGCAACTGGCTGCCCTGGGTCGCATTGACCGGTAGGCCCTGTAGCTTTGCGCCGCCGGCTTTCACCGACTTTGCCTTTTTCACCCTATCTGGTACAAATTAATATATACTGTGTGGACAAGCTTGTCAATCAATTTTTTTCAAATTTCTGCAAATTTCGGGTTATGCTTTTGTAAAAAACGAACGATATTCGCCGTACCCCTCGCGCTCCATGTCGTCTTTTGGAATAAAGCGCAGTGCGGCGCTGTTGATACAGTACCGGAGCCCTCCCGCCTGGCGCGGTCCGTCCGGAAATACATGTCCCAGATGCGCATCCCCGACGCGGCTTCTTACTTCCGTGCGCCGCATACCGAAGGAATTATCCCGGCGTTCGCGCACCGTGAAGGGATCGATGGGCTTGCTGAAACTGGGCCAGCCGCAGCCGGATTGAAATTTATCTGTAGAGGAGAACAACGGCTCGCCCGTCGTGACGTCCACGTAAATGCCCTCGCGGAAATCGTCGTGAAATTCGTTCTGAAAGGGCGGTTCCGTGGCGGCGTGCTGCGTAACCTCGTACTGCAAAGGGGAGAGCGTTTGTTTGAGCGCCGATTCTTCCTGCGCCGCGTAGCGCGCAGGGTCCACGCGCGCGTACTTCGCCTGTTTGATTTTGTCGCGGCTGATGTGGCAGTATCCCGTGGGATGTTTGTCCAGATAATCCTGATGATAGTTTTCCGCCGGGAAGAACTGAAGAAGCGGCGCACATTCGACGGCGACGGGCCGGCCCAGACGATGGGACAAACCGGCAAGCGCCTGTTCAATGACAGGCCGGTCGGCTTCGTTTTCATAATAAATGCCCGTGCGGTACTGCACGCCGACGTCGTGCCCCTGTTTGTTGACGGAAAGCGGGTCTATGACCTCGAAAAAGAGCTCCAGCAAAAAGGCGAGGGGCAGCTTTTCGGCGTCGTATTCCACGCGTACGGTTTCCGTATGGCCGGAGCCTGTGCAGACCTCCTCATAACTGGGATTCTGCGTACCGCCGTTCGCGTAGCCAACCATGGTATTCAGCACGCCGGGAATTTCGCCGATATATTTTTGCAGCCCCCAGAAGCAGCCGCCAGCCAAATAGATAACAGCCATAAAGCGCCCTCCTTAGCCCGTTAGGGATATTGCTCAGGCTTACTATACCCCGTTCCGTCCGGCCCAAAACATGCCGCGCAACAGGCGGGATGTTTGACAAAGAAACGATGTGCGCTTTTTCATAAACGGCGTTCATGATATGATACAAAAAAGCGTCGCCATGCGGGAGGGAATATATGCGGCTGAGCGGGTTTGCCCTGTTTTTATTTGCGGCTTTCATACTTTATAATATAGGTACGTTCGCTCTCTACGGTGCGGATAAGCGGCGCGCGCAGCGCGGGGAGTGGAGAATAAAGGAGCGCACGCTGCTGCTTGCGGCGGCGCTGTTCGGCGCTTTGGGCGCGCTGTTGGGCATGCTGCTGTTCCGGCATAAAACCAGACATACGCTTTTTCGGATATTGGTACCTCTTTTCTGCCTGCTGCAGGCAGGTATAGCCATTTACCTGCTGGCGCAATGAGCGCGGGTACTGTCCATGATTCCCCGCCGGAGCGGACAGGCTGTTTGTGAGATATGTTGATAAGAAACAGGAGGCGAGCAGTATGGTGCACAGGCTGGAACGTACGGATTTGCCCGAGGCCGCGTCGCTGGTTCGGCGCGTGTTTGACGCGTATGTTGCGCCGGAGTACCCGCCGGAAGGAGTGCGGACGTTTTACGAGTTTCTAGATCAGTTCGTCGGCACGGATGTGGAAGGAATGAGCTCTGTATTCGGCTATGTGCGGGAGGGGGTGCTGGTTGGCGTCCTGGCGGTGCGCGGCGCGGACCATATCAGCCTGCTGTTTGTCGCGCCGGAGCACCACCGTACCGGCGTTGCGCGCGCGCTGTTCAGCGAGCTGAAGAAAAAGGCCGATGCGGCGGGCGCGGCGGCAATCACCGTCAACGCCTCGCGCTACGGCCTGCCCGCTTATGAAAAACTGGGGTTTATCGCGGAGGGCGGGGAACGGATGCAGAACGGCATTCTGTATACGCCCATGCGCTACGACATGCATCCTGAGATTACCCTGCGGCCCTGGCATATGGAGGATGCGGAGCGCATATGGCTGCTTGCGGACAATCCCAAGATTGCACAAAACCTGCGCAATGCGTTTCCCCACCCATATTCGCTTGCGGACGCGCAGCAGTATATTGAGAGAAGCATGGGCCGGGACGGCGACCGCTGCATCATTCGGACAATAGAAATCGGCGGCGCGCCGGCAGGCAGCATCGGCGTATTTTTGGGCTCCGATGTTTACGAAAAAACGGCGGAGATCGGCTACTGGCTGGCCGAGCCGTACTGGGGGCGCGGCATCATGCCGCGCGCCGTGAGGGAGATTTGCGATCTGGCGTTCGCGACATTTGATATTGAATGTATCTACGCCGAGGTGTTCAGCGGAAACTCCGCTTCCTGCCGTGTGCTGGAAAAAGCGGGCTTCACGCGCGAGGGCGTAAAAAGGCGCGGCGTGTATAAAAACGGTCGGGTGATGGACGGCGTGCTGCATACGCTGCTGCGCGGGGAGTAGGGCGCTGCGCGCTTTGCGCGCAGCGCAATGAACAATGAAAAATGTAAAATGAACAATGGAGGAAGAAATTCCCCAAGGGAATTTCTTTAAACGAGTTAACCGCCGTCTTAGCATTGCAAAAAATCTTACTGTGCAAGCAGCGTCTTGCACGCGTTGATGTCGAATACCGGCGCCTGGCAGGCGCCGTTTTTGCAGACGTAATACGCCGTGCCCCGATCGGGGAAGGGATAGGACGACGTAAAGGGCGCGAGAGAGTCCAGCGCTTCGGCTGTTGAGGGCGTTTTGACCAGCACGGCGGTATCCGCGTTGACGGGGACTATGGAGCGGAGTTCATTGTTCCAGGCGTGCTCGTCCCGGCCGACCACGACGAGCTCCGCGCCCGGCGATACATACTCGGCCACGGCCAGCAGGGCAAAGCAATGCCCCGTGGGCGCTTGCGCCGCGTGCGAAGCTACGAAATCGAGCTGTTGCCGCGCCTGTTCCATAAAATACGGGTCGGCCGTCAGGCGGGAAAGGCGCACAAGCAGCATTGCCGCGGCGGAATTGCCGGAGGGCATTGCGCCGTCGTAGGTCTCCTTGGGGCGGGAGATGAGCTGTTCCCCTTCCGCGGAATATGCAAACAGCCCGCCGTCCTCCTCGTCGCCGAACAACGCGAGCATGCGCCGCGCGATATAGGCCGCGCGCGTAAGGAAGGATATGTCTGCCGTGGCGGCGTACAGCTCCAGCAACGCGACGCCGTAAAACGCGTAGTCCGCAAGCTGCCCGTCGTGATCGGCGCGGCCGTCCCGGTAGCGGACAAACAGGTCGCCGTTTGGCTTGGCGAGGTATTTTTCTATGCAGGCCTGCGCCTTTTGCGCGGCATCAAGATACGTTTCATCGCCGAACGCGCGATAAGCCTTGCACAGCGCTGCTATCATGAGGGCGTTCCATGCCGTCAATATCTTGTCGTCGGTGGCGGGCTTTACGCGCGTATCCCTGTACGCGAGCAGCCGCTCGGTCTGCGCCTGCGTTTCTGCGTCCGGCACATCCGTTTGTTTATGGTGCAGCAGGTTGGGGATGCTGCCGCCCTCAAAATTGCCCGCTTGCGTGATGCCGAACCAATCGCAGATATGCCCGCCGTATCCTGGCAGTACGGTATCGACATCCTGCGGCGTAAAGAGGTAGTATTTGCCCTCCACTCCTTCGCTGTCCGCGTCCTGCCCGCAGAAAAAGCCGCCCGTATCGCCGCGCAGCTCGCGCAGTACGTAGGAAATGACGCGTTTTGCGATGAACCCGTACAGCTCCTTACCCGTGTCTGCGTACGCCTCGGTATACGCCCACAGCAGCAGCGCGTTGTCGTAGAGCATTTTTTCAAAATGCGGCACCAGCCAGCGCCTGTCGGTGGAATACCGGGAAAACCCGCCGCCGATATGGTCGAACATGCCGCCGCGGTACATGTGGACGAGGGTCTCCTCCGTCATTTTCAGCGCGGATTGTTCGCCCGTCCGCCGCGCGTAGCGCAGCAACAGCAGCAGCATGTGCGCCATGGGGAATTTAGGCGCATTTGAAAACCCGCCGTACTGCGCATCGAAGGAGCGGCCAAGCTGCAGTGCCGCGCCGCGGATCAACCCTTCGTCCGGCGCGTGCGCGCGCGGCTTGCTTTGCGCCTGCTCCAGCAAGAAGTCTGCCGCCGCCTCGCCCTGTTTTTCTGCGCGTGATCTGTCCGTGCGCCACAGCTCCAGCAAGGCCGGCAGAAGACTAAGCATGCCGGGGTAAGACCCCCTTTGTTCTTTGGGGATATACGTGGCGGCGAAAAACGGCTTTTGCGAGGGCGTCATCACGATGGTCAGCGGCCATCCGCCCTGCCCGGTGAACGCCTGACAGACGTCCATATATACCGAATCGATGTCCGGCCGCTCCTCGCGGTCCACCTTGATGCAGACAAAGCCTTCGTTGAGCAGCGCGGCAACCTCTTCATCCTCGAAGGACTCCCGTTCCATGACATGGCACCAATGGCAGGTCGCGTAGCCTATGGAAAGGAATATGGGCTTGTCCTCGGTCGTCGCTTTCTCAAACGCCTCCGCGCCCCACGGGTACCAGTCCACGGGGTTATGGGCGTGCTGGAGAAGGTAGGGGGATTTTTCATGAATAAGACGGTTCTCGTGCTTAGTTTCCATAGGCTTACCTTTCTGATTGTTGGGTCGTATAGCGTTATATTCCCCCTGAGAAGCAGGAATCAAACGGCTGTTTGCAATGATTACAGAATCGAATAAATAAAGAGCGGGATTCCCCGCTCGTCACTTATAGATTGATCGCCTATTAATAACAGTAGGCAGCATCCAGCTGCCTACTGTTATTCTGTAATTTGTTAGCAACAACAGCCGCTATCGGCGTTACAGCAACAACCGGAATTCTTTGATACTTCCTTTTTTTCTTCTATTCCTAAAGCTTTATACGTCGCCTGGCGGATTGCTTTAGCGGGGATATCATCGTAATCGTTACCTTCAAATTTAACCGCCCGGCAATGCGTTGCTTTTCCCAGTAAAGCAGTACAGGATTCGCAATAGTTTTCATAAACTTCTATATCGAGTATGTCTTCAATGGGAACTCCGTTAAAAAGTACGGTATTCGATTGCGGGATTTGATTATCATCAAGTTTGGTCTCGGTAAGCTCTATAACAATACCCTGAGGCTCAAGAGCCCTTTTTAATCTTTTTACTTCATTTGCAAGATTTTCACCCGTATCATAGCAGCGGTCACAAGTATCACCTTCTACGTCAAGGTGCCTCCATTCAATTTTAAGCGTTGTCATAATCATCTATCCTTTTTCTTCCTTGATTCCCGGTTTTTTTGCTTCGATAATAAACGATGCGACATAGTCTTCAATGTTTTTACCGAACCCCCATGACTTTATAATCTCCCTGCTGTTTTCTTTTGGTGTCAAGCGAATATCACTGAACCCCATATTCTTTAGCATCGTTCTTACGACATCAACATGCTCAGCACCGGCAATACAACATGCAACGAGCTGCAGATCTCGTCTCATTGTTTCGGGAATAATTGATGTGGCTACAACATCCGATATCGATAGTCTCCCACCAGGTTTTAAAGCCCTATATGTCTCTTTAAATACCTGCTCCTTGTCTAAAGATAAGTTAATCACACAGTTAGAAATAATAACATCCACTGATTCGTCCGCAACAGGCAAATGCTCAATTTCACCTAATCTGAAATCAACTTTCGTATATCCGCTCTTTACAGCATTGCTTCTTGCAAGTGCAATCATATCCGGTGTCATATCAACACCAATTACATAACCCGATTCTCCAACCCGGCGACTGGCAAGAAAGCAGTCAAGACCTCCGCCGCACCCAAGGTCAAGGACAGTCTCACCTTCTTTAAGTGCTGCGATCGCAATAGGATTACCGCATCCTAACCCCATATTGGCTTCTGACGGTGCATTTAATAGATCATCTTCAGAATATCCTAATTTCGCACACGCTTCTTGCTTATCGATCAGTGCTCCTTCACAACTACATCCACAGCTGCAACGTTGCCCTCCAGAGCTATTTAAGGCAACTTCTGAATAGTTTTTACGAATCGCGTTGCGAACATTTTCTTTGTTGTTTTTCATAAGATACACCTCCTCTCAAAAAAAGTACGTCTATCTATAAAGACGTACTTAGGCGAAATAGGACGCATCTTTAACCAAAATTATCAACAGTATTTGCAGTTTGGGCTTCTTGTTTTGTAATTAATTATATTGCCCAGACCGTCAAACTCTAAGCTGCAGCACCCTAGTACCATTTCCTTAAGAATATTCCTTGCGCGTTGCACCCGCGACTTTGCTCCAGAAAGAGAAATTCCAGCCATCTCACTATATTCCTTTTGGGTATGGTTCTCAAAAACTGTAATTTTAATGGCCTGTTTATATTTTTCCGGAAGTTTTTCTGTCATATTTTTTAGGCAAGAAGCAATTTCTTTATTTGACGTCAAATCTTCATCCAGAATAAGCGGTAGCTCTTCTGGTAGGCTCTTATAGTCTAAATTCTTATTATTCTTACGATAGTAGTCAATGATTGCATTTCTGGCGGTCTTATATATCCAAGCATGAACCTTCTGCGTGTCGATCAATTTATCCACGTTGCTTATTAGTTTCAAAAAAACATCTTGAAGAATATCTTGACTGTCTTCCTCATTAGACACGCGATCTCTAATGAAGTTCTTTAATGGTGTCTTCGCTTCTTCCAAAAAGTCAACCAGACAAATAGGCACTTCTATCCCCCGTTTCATGTCTTTTTTTAGGTATCAAGCGATAATAATAGTTACCATATATTTAGAAGTAATAGGCCAAACATCTCGAAAAATTCTTTACGCTCGGTTCCTACAGCTAATAGTTAAAATCTGTTAACCGCAACAATTACCCAGTTTCTGCTGTATTCTTTTTCTTCTTTCGGGATTTCTTTAATTTTGATCATTACAAGCATGAGTATGTTTTTAGCAATCTTATTATAAGCTAAGCTCGCCAAATAATCCATCGTCGGTCAATATTATATGAGATTAGCTTCACACTTAGTGCATTCATATTTTGTAGAGGTGGGTTTACTAATTACATATCATCTCCTTGGTTCTATTTAGATACATGGCACCAATGGCAGGTGGAATATCCTATGGAAAGGAATATGGGCTTGTCCTCGGTCGTCGCTTTCTCAAACGCCTCCGCGCCCCACGGGTACCAGTCCACGGGGTTATGGGCGTGCTGGAGAAGGTAGGGGGATTTTTCGTTGATCAGCTTGTTCGGCGTTTTCTCCGATGACATGGGCGTTCCCTCCCGTTGAAATCATTTTCATACGTATATAGTATCCCTGTCCAGTAAATCAATCATACCCCGAGTAGCAGGGCTGTACCATTCCGGCAGGCAATTTTCATCGCCTTTCTTTGTACATTATGAGCAATCAGAATTTTTCTGAGCGTGAAAACCCCCATCACAAGGATGTATGCTGAATACAGGCAGTACTTCCAAAAATCTTAGGATGGAGGCAAGATTCATGTCACAGCGTTATTACTTGGAAGGGTTTCGGCCCCCTGACGGTATTCAGGATGTTGGGAGTGAGGGCGTTGCAGCGAGAGCTTGGGGTTGCAGTAGATGGGATATGGGGACCTAAGACGGAAGCCGCGTATCGTGAAAGAAATTCAGTCACTGATTCCACTCTTCAGATACCCACGGCAAAGGCAGGCGGCGCTGCTGCGGGCACCCGCTACAGCGCAGGTCAGGCGTATATATACAAGCGGCCATTGGCATTGGATGGGCGTTGGATGATCCTATGAAATTTTACAAAAGCAACCCGGAGATGATACTTAAGAATGGAGATGTCCGGATCACCTTTCAGCCTGATACGGCGGAATACTTTGAAATATACTATTTCCGGGGTGGAGAGTTTCTGTTTTCCAGGAAAATAGATTTACCAAATTCGCATATTGATAAATATGGGGCAAACTTTGAGGAATATGCCGGTGCACTTCCCCGATGGTCAAGTCCATCGGATATTCCAAAGATTTTATTGGAGTATGCGATTGGCAATGAACTTGGATGATTACGAAAAATTCGTGTCTTCGGCGAATGCGCCGGAGGCACGTTCATCCTTACCGCCGCTGCTTCAGCTTTTCCTACTTATCCCGTTTCTTTGCTCCCGCATCCTGCTTCGCCTTCCAGTATGCGGCGGTTTCGTCCAGTTCCATATACAGTCGGGCCTGATAGCTTTCAACCGCCGCTGCGATTTCCTCTTTGGAATATGTACGGAACAGTTGCCTTCGTTTGCGGAGATATATGATGTTGGGTACAATCCAAAGAATACACAAAAGCAACCGGGGGGCGATAAACAGGCCTATGGATATGACACTGTTCAGTGCATATCGGCTTGAAGCAATAGCTATCAAATACTCTGTGTAGGCTGCCGGGATATAGCAAAGATATGCGAGATTCCAACAATAGGCCTTGAACGACAGTCCCCGAAGAGAATAGTAGTATGACAAAATTGCCAGCACGGCCATGGTCAATATTACAGTAAACTGCAAAAGAAGCAATGGGTTATCCGATATCAATGGCAATAGAAGTGGGATGAACAGTACCATGGGTACAAATGCGAATATTATCTGAAAAAGCAGCAGGTAGCGCATGTAAAATCGCAGCCACTTATTGGGCATTCCGCTTTGGGCGAGCAGGGCGTCCTGTTCTTTTCGAGTCATAGCTGGCCTCCATTGATTGCTTAACCGCATGAGCAGGCTGCAGTGCTTGTAACGGTATTCAAAAATAGCTCTTTTAAGGGTTACAGGGTTGCCTCATGCTTTGATTTTCAGCCAATCAGGCTTTCTATTGTGCATATGTTTTCCTCCATATGAAAAACCTCACAAAAATATTGAGCGGTCAATTGATACAGATGATCCATATCCTGCGTCGTCCCCGTCAGCTTTTGCAGGGAGGTAACCCCTCTTCCGGTTAAGCCGCAGGGATTGATCCAATTGAAATGAGATAAGTCGGTATTGACGTTAAAAGCGAAACCATGCATCGTAACCCAATGCTGTACGGCAATACCGATCGCCGTAATCTTATCATTGCCGACCCATACGCCCATATACTTTTTATCTTCCCTGTGGGGGCTAATTCCGTACTCATTTGTCAATAAGCGTATGAATACTTCCTGTATCTTCAGCACAAAGTCTTTTATGCTTTTTCCATGCCGCGATAAATGAAATATCGGATAGCCGACGATCTGGCCGGGGCCGTGGTATGTAACATCCCCGCCGCGGTTAACTTCGTAGATACGCACGCCGTATGCTTGCAGATGTTCTTGCGATAGAAAGATATTCGACTTTTCCGCCCGGATGCCCATGGTTAATACGGCTGGATGTTCCAATAATAAAAGGGTATCGTCCAGGCCTTGGTTTTGGCATTTTGCCAATAGCTTTTCCTGTATATCCAACGCTTTGTCATATTCAATGCGGCCTAAATTAACAACGTTTAGTTTCATCGGCAATCTCCTGATAAAGTAGTACAAAGTGAATTGGATTTATTATAGCAGAAAAGGATTGTAACATGTAAAAAATAAAGTAAACGGTACTTTTTATTCGTCGCCCAATCTCTGCCGCTGCTCCCGCTTTTCCTGCCGTTCCTGTTTCTTTTGCTCCGCCGCATCCTGCTTCGCCTTCCAGTATACGGCGGTTTCGTCCAGCTCCGTATACAGACGGGCCTGATAGCTTTCCACCGCCAGCGCGATTTCTTCTTTGGAATATGTACGGAACAGGTACTTGTATTTGTGCAGATAGACCACGTTGAAAACAGCGCCAAGGAAGAGAATAATGGTTCCGAGAACGATAAGCCAGTGATAAAACGAGAAATAGAATGCAGTTGCTACCGGAAATGAAAAATACAGTACAAGGCTCCAGATATAAGCCTGCTCCAGCATTCCGTGTGAAAAACGGCGGCTCATGAAACTCTCTGAAATACCTATTGCCAGTATGCCCAAGAAGCGAAAAACAACCCAATAATTGTCGTTTGAGATGGATGTGATACGCGATAAAAGAATCAGCGCTATCAGCAGCGCTCCAGCCAAATACATATGAGGATATTTGACGTAGAAATATCGCTTTAACCACCAGTTGGATATTCCTCTTTGAAAGAGTATGGCTTCCCATTCTTTTTGTGTCATACCAGCCTCCTGAGGTGATTAACTGGCGTCGGCGGGGCCATGAGACGCTGCTGCCTTTATTGTAGAGGAAATGGAAGAGGTTTACAAGGCGCGGTGCAACGCAAGCCACGGTTTTTCCGTTTCGACTCCCCCTCGTTCCGGACTAAATAGTTTGTCCGTATGCATCATCACCGCGCCTTGCGTAATGGAGGAAGCTGCAGCAAGGAATGATAAAGCAATCCGTATTTCCGGAAACAATTTGTTCGTTTTTTCATTGACTTGCGAGGATTCCATGATACTATAAAAATGTAAGAACTGACAGCCGCATATCGATCGCCCTGAGACATGGAGTGAGGGATAAATGACAGACGAACTGTCTTTTGGCCTTGCTTTTTTTTTCGAACGCCGGCCGGCGCACGCAACCACAGGGGGTGAATTCTTGAAACAGGAATTTTACAACGCGGTATCAGGGAGCCCGGTGATCGCCGCCGTGAAGGATTTTGAAGGGCTGTCGCGCTGCCTTGAGACCGGTGAAATCCAGATCGTATTTATACTGTTTGGGAACGTGTGCGACATCGGCGATATCGTAAAGCGCGTCAAATCCGCCGGGAAGTTTGCGCTGGTGCACGCGGATCTCATCGAAGGCCTCTCCTCCAAGGAAATCGCGGTGGATTACATTCACCGGAATACGGAAGCAGACGGCATTATTTCAACGCGCCAGGGCTTTATCCGCAGGGCGCGCGAGCTGCATCTGTGCAGCATACTGCGCGTGTTTGTGATCGATTCCATGTCCCTTTCCGGCCTCGGGTGTCTCGAATCCGTTCGCCCGGATTTCATAGAGATACTGCCGGGGGTCATGCCCAAAATCATACGGAAGGTATGCGCCGTCACATCCGTTCCCATACTGGCGGGCGGACTGATTACGGATAAGGAAGACGTCATCGGCGCGCTGGAGGCCGGCGCTATGGCCATATCCACAACAAACCAGGACGTCTGGCTGATGTAACGCGGGCTGGAGGGCCTCTTCCCTCCCGCTCGTTAAAAGCAAACTGAAACAGGAGGTCTCGGTATGGCAAAGTATATACTGGCGATGGACGCCGGTACTACCAGCAACCGCTGCATACTCTTTAACACAAAGGGAGAAATCCAGAGCGTCGCGCAGAAGGAATTCACGCAGATTTATCCCAAACCGGGCTGGGTCGAGCATGACGCGAACGAGATCTGGTCCACGCAGTTGGGGGTGGCCGTGGAAGCCATGCAGAAAATCGGCGCGACTGCCGCAGACATTGCCGCCATCGGCATCGCCAACCAGCGGGAAACCGCCGTAGTCTGGGATAAGAACACGGGCGAGCCGGTGTATCACGCCATCGTATGGCAATGCCGCCGCACCAGCGGGTATTGCGACGAGCTCAAGGCAAAAGGGCTTACCGGCACGTTCCGCTCCAAAACAGGCCTTGTGATAGACGCGTATTTCTCCTGCACCAAGCTCCGCTGGATACTGGAGAACGTGCCGGGCGTTCGCGCCCGCGCCGAAAATGGCGACCTGCTTTTCGGCACCATAGACGCCTGGCTGATGTGGAAGCTTTCCGGCGGCAAAGTCCACGCCACCGATTATTCCAACGCTTCGCGCACGCTGCTGTACAACATCAATACGCTGGAATGGGATCGGGATATACTCAACGAGCTCGGTATTCCGGCCTGCATGCTGCCTCGCGTACTGCCGTCGAGCGGCATATTCGGCTATACCGATCCCCGGTTCCTGGGCGGCGCGATCCCCATTGCAGGCGCTGCGGGCGACCAGCAGGCGGCCCTGTTCGGGCAGACCTGCTATCAGCCCGGTGAAGCCAAGAACACCTATGGCACCGGCTGCTTTTTGCTTATGAATACCGGCGAAAAGCCCGTGTTCTCGAAGAACGGGCTGGTCACCACCATCGCCTGGGGACTTGATGGCAAGGTGGATTACGCGCTGGAAGGCTCCATTTTCGTGGCGGGCGCGGCCGTGCAGTGGCTGCGCGATGAGCTCGGGATTATCGAGTCCGCGGCCGACTCCGAGTACCTGGCCGGCAAGGTCAAAGACACCAACGGCTGCTATGTAGTGCCCGCGTTTGTCGGGCTGGGCGCGCCGCACTGGGATCAGTACGCGCGCGGCGCCATCGTGGGCCTGACCCGCGGCTGTAACAAATATCATATTGTACGGGCCACGCTGGACAGCATCGCCTACCAGGTCAACGACGTACTGACGGCCATGAAGGCCGATTCCGGCATCGAGCTTGCCGCGCTGAAAGTGGACGGCGGCGCCTGCGCCAACAACTACCTCATGCAGGCACAGGCGGATATCATCGACGCGCCGGTCCTGCGGCCGGCCTGCGTGGAAACGACGGCCATGGGCGCCGCGTATCTCGCAGGTCTTGCGGCGGGCTATTGGTCCGGTAAGGAAGACGTCGTCAGGAATTCGTCCATCGACAGGACGTTTGCGCCTATGCTCGGCGCATCCGAACGCGAAGAGCGCATAAAGGGCTGGAGCAGGGCCGTCCAATGCGCGTACGGCTGGGCGAAAAACTGACGCCCAGCCCGCATAATAAAATAGTTGGCCCATTGAGCGTGAGAATACGGGCGATCCGGTCCTTTTACCGAAGGACAATGCGGATATGCCCGTATTTTTTGTAAGTATCAGAAGGGCAAGATAGATCAAAAGGAGAGATATCCATGTTTGATATCGTGATCATAGGCGCGGGCGTGACAGGCTGCGCCGTGGCGCGCGAGCTTTCCCGCTATAGCGCAAGCATACTGGTTGTGGAGAAGGAGGAGGACGTTTGCTGCGGTGCGTCCAAGGCGAACAGCGGAATCGTCCATGCCGGATACGACGCGGCCGCGGGCAGCCTGAAGGCGAAGCTGAACGTGCTGGGCAACCGGATGATGGATGAACTGACCGGGGAACTGGACGTCGCCTTCAGGCGTGTGGGTAGCCTTGTGGTCTGCCTGAACGAGGAAGATCGCCCCGCTTTGGAGAGGCTGTACCAAAACGGTCTCAAAAACGGCGTAGAGCAACTGCGTATGATTGAAAAAGAAGAGCTGTGGGCCATGGAGCCCAACGTCAGCTCCAACGCCGTGGCGGCTCTGTATGCGCCGACAGCCGGCGTCATCTGCCCCTTTGGCCTGACCATCGCGCTTGCGGAAAACGCCTTCACAAACGGCGTCGAATTCCGGTTTCATACCGAGGTGATGGGGCTTTCCGTTACGGAAGGCGGATTCCGGCTGGAAACGCCGGATGGACCTGTCGATACGAAAGCCGTCGTCAATGCGGCGGGCGTCTATGCCGATATCATCCACAATATGGTCTGCCCGCAAAAGCTGCACATCGCGCCGCGCAGGGGGGATTACTTCCTGCTGGATAAGAACACCGTCGATTTTGTCAAGCATGTCATATTCCCTCTGCCCGGCAAACTCGGAAAAGGCGTGCTCGTCGCCCCCACCATCCACGGCAATACCATCGTGGGCCCCACCGCGATTGATATTGAGGACAGGGGCGGAACCAACACCACGGCGGAGGGGCTTTACGAGCTTATCGCAAAAGCGGGCTCTACGGTGAGGAAACTCCCCATCCGGCAGGTGATCACCAGCTTTGCGGGGCTGCGCGCGCATGAGGACGGGCACGAATTCATCATAGGCGAAGCGGAAGGCGTTCCCGGCTTCATCGATTGCGCCGGCATAGAATCCCCGGGGCTTACCTCTTCCCCCGCCATAGGAAAACTGGTGGGCGATATTCTCAGGGATAAGCTGAATCTTACGCCCAACCCCCGCTTCAACGGCAAACGCAGGGGCGTGCTGGATCCCAAAACGCTCAGCAAGGAAGAACGGGCAAAACTGATACGCGAAAAGCCCGCGTACGGCAACATCGTCTGCCGCTGCGAAGGCGTATCCGAAGGCGAACTGCTCGACGCCATCCACCGCCCGCTGGGGGCGAAAAACCTGGACGGCGTCAAGCGCCGCACGCGGGCCGGGTCCGGGCGTTGTCAGGCGGGGTTCTGCACACCGCGTACGATGGAAATCCTCGCGCGGGAGCTTGGCGTAGACCAGAGCGAGATTACCAAGTGCGGCGGCTCGTCCCGACTCATCGTCGGTACGGTCAAGGACCGCATTTGAGGAGGACCTGCATGAAACACTACGATATCGTGATCATCGGCGGCGGCCCCGCAGGGCTTGCAGCGGCTGTCGCGGCTTACGACGCAGGGGTGCGCAGCATACTGATACTGGAGCGGGATAAGGAACTGGGCGGCATACTCGGGCAATGCATCCACAACGGGTTCGGGCTGCATACGTTCAAGGAAGAGCTGACCGGCCCCGAATATGCGCAGCGGTATATCGACAAGGTGCGCGAACGCAATATGGAATACAGGCTGTCCACCATGGTACTGGATATCAGCGCGGAAAAGATCGTAACGGCCATGAACCGGGAGGACGGGTTGTTTGAGCTCAAGGCACAATCCATCATACTCGCAATGGGCTGCCGCGAGCGCAGCCGGGGTTCGCTGAATATTCCCGGCTACCGGCCCGCCGGTATTTTTACCGCCGGCACGGCGCAGCGCCTCGTCAATATGGAAGGCCTTATGCCCGGGCGCGAGGTCGTCATATTGGGCTCGGGCGATATAGGCCTCATCATGGCGCGCCGCATGACGCTGGAGGGCGCGAGGGTGAAGCTGGTCGCGGAGCTGATGCCGTTCTCCGGCGGCCTCAAACGCAATATCGTGCAATGCCTGGACGATTACGGCATTCCGCTGCGGCTGAGCCATACTGTGGTGGAGATACAGGGCAAAGAGCGCGTAGAAGGCGTGACCATCGCGCGCGTGGACGGGAATCTCAAGCCCATTCCAGGCACACAGGAGCGCTACTCCTGCGACACGCTGCTGCTTTCTGTCGGCCTCATTCCCGAAAACGAACTGAGCCGGGGCATGGACGTGGCGATCAGCCCCGCCACCAGCGGGCCCATGGTGAACGAGAGCCTTGAAACCAGTATTCCCGGCGTATTTGCGGCGGGCAACGTATTGCATGTGCACGATCTGGTGGATTATGTATCCGAAGAAGCCGCCGCGGCAGGGAAAAACGCCGCGGCGTACGTGGCCGGCCGCGACCCCGAAGCGGAAAGGCACGATATCCCGCTTATTGTAGAGGGCGGCCCGCGCTATACCGTCCCGTCCGCCATCGACCCGTCCCGCATGCCGGATATGCTGACGGTCCGGTTTCGCGTGGCCTGCGTGATACGGGATCATTGCGTTTGCGTGTACTTTGATGACGAACGGATACTGCGCCGCAAACGCAAAATCATGGCGCCCGGCGAAATGGAAGAAATACAGTTGCGGAAGCAATTCTTTGATGAACGCCCCGGCCTGAAGACGATTACCATCAAGATAGAGGAGGCGTAAAGCCATGGAGGTACGGACTCTTACCTGCATAGGCTGCCCGCTCGGCTGTCAAGTCAGCGTCACGCTGGACGACGCAGGCGAAATCGTACGGATAGAGGGGAATACCTGCAAAAAAGGCGAGGACTATGCCCGCAAGGAAGTCGCCAATCCCATGCGCATGGTGACAAGCACCGTGCGCGTGCACGGGTCAAAGACGGGCGCAGTAATGGCCTCCTGCAAAACGAGGACGGACGTGCCGAAAAGCAGGATATTCGACGTCATACAGGACATTAAGGATATTACGCTGACCGCGCCTGTACATATCGGGGACGTCCTCAAAGCAGATGTCGCCGGTACGGGCGTGGATATGGTCGCGACCAAAGAGATCGTTTAGGCGCGTGTTATAGGCCGAGTCCGTTGGTGAAGTCTATAGACTATACCGGCGGACGTTTATTTATATTCATGAAATATGCTGAGCTCAAGCCGCAGCGCCTTGTAAACCGCGGGGGGGTTCGTTCCGTCATTTTCCGCTGTTTAGGCTATGCGTTTATCATGCTGCAGTTTATACTGGTATAAGCGGAGTAATTGTTATGAAGGAAAAGCGATACAGCGCTCGGCCTCGCGTCAGTAACGGTGTAAAACGCACGCCTTCAGGCAACCGCCAAAGACAAATTTCGCCCGGCCTGCCGGGCTGAAAGAGGTATTGATGTTCACCTATATCCTGTACGCGCTCGCGGGCGTCGGCCTGGCGGTGTCGTTTTTTAAAGACCGGGGCAAGACAAAGGCGGCATTGAAGAAAGCGTGGAAATCCTTCGAGAATATGCTGCCGCAATTTTTAGCTATATTGATCATCATAGGCCTTGCGTTGTCCGTTTTGAGTCCGGAGGTTATTTCGAGCCTGATCGGCTCGCGTTCGGGTCTATGGGGGATATTGGCGACCGCCGTGATCGGCTCCATCACGCTGATACCCGGATTCGTGGCGTTTCCTCTGGCAGCGGCGCTGCTAAAGAACGGCGCGGGGTATATGCAGATCGCGGCGTTCGTTTCCACGCTGATGATGGTGGGGGTCGTTACCCTGCCGCTGGAGATGAAGACGTTCGGCAAGCGCGCGCCCATCGCCCGGAATATAGCGGCGTTTGTGTTTTCTTTCGCGGTGGCGTTTGTAATGGGGGCGGTGTTCAGATGAACGAGAAGAAAAAAAGTTCCATGGATTTGAAAACGTTGTTGAAAAGATACAGGCTGTTTATCGCGCTGCTCGTTATCAATGTAGCGGTGGGACTGGCGTTGCCGGATATCGGCATACATTCCGTCAAACTGACGTTTCAGAATTTTGTGGAGATGCTGACCGTGGTTCCCCCGATATTCGTAATGCTCGGGCTGCTGGATGTTTGGGTGGATCGGGCCACCATGATAAAATATACCGGCAAGGGCTCGGGGCTCAAAGGCGTTCTGATCGCGTTCCTTCTCGGTTCCGCGGCAGCCGGCCCTCTGTATGTGGCGTTTCCGGTTGCAGGCGTCATGCTGAAAAAGGGAAGCAGCCTGTTCAACGTATTCATATTCATAGGCGCTTTCTCCACGACAAAAATACCCCTGCTGACGTTTGAGGCGGCAAACCTGGGCCTTGCGTTCATGCTGACGCGGCTTTGTTTGAGCGTTGTCGGCATACTCCTGATAGCCGCCGTTACGGAGAAAGCGCTCAGTCAGGAGCAGCAGAAGCAGATATACGAATTAAATCAGGAGTAAGCAGTCAGCCGCAGTATGGTTGACTGCCGCGGAAGGATGGTATGGCGATGGCATATCAAGTCAGGGAACTCAACGACGCGGATTGGCCCGAGGTAAGCCGGATATACCAGGCGGGCATCGATACCAATCTCGCGACCCTGCAGGCGGAGTGCCCAACCTTAGCGGAGTGGGACGCCTCGCATTTGAAGGCCTGCCGGCTGGTGGTGACGGAGAAAAACGCCGTTGCGGGCTTTGCCGCGCTCACGGCTGTATCGGGGCGCTGCGTGTACGCCGGCGTGGCGGAGGTCAGCATATACGTCGCGCCGGAACACAGGGGCCGGGGGGCCGGCGGCATCTTGCTGCAAGAGCTCATTCTCCGCTCTGAACGCAGCGGCTTCTGGACGCTGCAGTCCGGCATTCTGCAGGAGAATGCCGCGAGCATACTCCTGCATAAAAGCTGCGGGTTCCGCATAGTGGGGTATCGGGAAAGAATTGGCCGCGATCGGTTTGGAAAGTGGAGGAACACCGTTTTGATGGAAAGGCGAAGCCTGCGGGACGACTTTGAGGGCTAATTTTTCTTTCCGTGATCAAATCCATCGAACAAAAATCCTTGCGTTTGCTAAGGCGCTCAAATAAGAAGGCGGTTTCAGACAATGTGTCTGAAACCGCCTTCTTGGTATCCGGCGTCTGTTTCCTTACCGCCGCTGAACTCAGCGCTTGCGGTTAATCAGCTCGTTCAGCCTCTCCTGTACCTTCAGAAGCGTATCTTCATCCAGTTGTTCCAGATCCAGAAGCTGCGAAAGCCATATGCCGTCCGCCGCCAACCGTACGATTGTCGCGTCGACAGGGTCAATGCCGTCGTTCATAAGCCGCCCCTGCCAATACTGGTATGCGTCGCGGATGGGCTGCATCAGTGCGGGATTGACGGCCTTTGCGGCCAGAAGCCCCGCGTTCATTTCCCGGTTGCTGTTGTGCGCGGTGACATCCCAAAAGGCGCGCGTCCACCGGCCCGTCTCGTCGGTATATTCCTCCGCCCGGCGGTCTATCTTCTCCACATAGTTTTCAGCGAGAAACTCCACCATGTCCTCCACCAGCTTTTCCTTGGAGGCATAGTGATACAAAAGCCCGCCCTTGCTGATGCCCGCTTCTTTTGCCACGGCGTCCAGCGTCAGGTTAAATACGCCACGCTCGGAAACCACCTTCGCGGCCGCCGTAAGCACAAGCGCTTTCTTGGAATTTCGACTCAAAATAACACCTCATTCCGTCCATCGACACAAACTATACCATCCGGACGGTGTACAAATCAATATCTTTCTGTTATAATCAATACTATATTGCGCTCAACCACTCAAGTATATATTGGGAAACCGGAATTGAAAAGGAAATGCTGAAGAAAGGAGTATGAATGATTGTCTATGAAAATGTAACCAAAACCTACAACGATATCACAGTGGTCGATCGATTGAACCTCACGATACAGGATGGCGAATTTCTGGTATTTATAGGCCCGTCGGGCTGCGGGAAAACCACATCTTTGAGAATGACCAATCGCCTCATCGAAATGAATCAGGGCGACATATTCGTTAATGGCAGGAACACCAAAGAACTCAACGTCGTCGAACTGCGCCGGAACATCGGCTATGTTATTCAGCAAATCGGCCTGTTTCCCAATATGACGGTGGAAGAGAATATCAGCGTGGTACCCAGGCTTCTCAAATGGAGCAAGGAAAGGTGCCACAGCAGGGCCAAGGAGCTGCTGGAGCTGGTCGGCATGCCCTATGCGGAGTACGCCGGGAAATATCCCAACGAACTCTCGGGCGGACAGCAGCAGCGCGTAGGCGTGCTTCGCGCGCTCGCCGCAGAGCCGCCCATCGTGCTGATGGACGAGCCGTTTGGCGCGCTGGACCCTATCACCCGCGATATTCTGCAGGACGAAATCAAGGCGCTGCAGCAGAGGCTGCATATCACCGTGGTATTCGTTACGCACGACATGGGCGAGGCTGTCAAGCTGGCCGACAGAATCTGTTTTATGAACAAGGGCCGGGTGCTGCAGTGCGCCACGCCCGAAGAAATGCTCAAAAGCCCCGCGCATCCCATGATATCGGAATTCATGGGCAAGCTGTCCTATTCCATAAGCGGCAGCGATCTCACCTGCGCCGACGTCATGCGAAAAAACGTGTTCAAGCTGCGGGGCAACAAGAAGATGCTCGAATCATTGGAGCTCATGAAAAACAGGGAGCTGGATACCGCCATTGTGGTGGACGAAAACGACAAGTTCAAGGGCGTTGTCACCATTGAAAGCATCCGCGAGCGCGGCAAAGCGGGGGAGGAGATCATACACCTCGCCAAAAGCAACGTCCCCACGGTGCTTATCAATACCAACGCCAAGGACTCCTTCGATATTCTGATTGAGAGCAAGATGGAATACGTCGTCGTGCTCAACCGAAACGGGACGGTGGCGGGCATCATCACCAAAACCAGCATGACAAAGGCGCTGGCGAGCGTGGTCTGGGGAGGCGAGGCCTCATGAGTATCGGCGGCTTTTTGGAGCGCTACGGGGAAAAGCTGTTTGTCGCGATGCTGGTGCATTTCCAGTATGTCGCGGTATCCGTGGCGGCGGGCTTCGTGATTGCCCTCGCGCTGGGCATACTGCTTTCGCGCTTCCCCGGCAGTTCCAGATACATACTGCCCGTCATAGGCGTATTCCAGACCATACCGGGCATGGTGTTTATCGGCGTGCTGTTCATATACCTCGGCATGGTGCCGCTGACCATCTACATTGCGCTGACCATATACGCCATGTTCCCCATGCTCAAGAACACGTACAGCGGGCTGATCGGCGTAAATCCGGATATCAAGGACGCGGCGCGAGGCTGCGGCATGACCGACACGCAGATACTCTTCAAAGTCGAGCTACCGCTCGCCATGCACGCCATTATCGCGGGCTTGCGCATGAGCACCGTGTATACGGTGAGCTGGGCTGTGCTTGCCGCCATGATCGGCCTGGGCGGCTTCGGCGAGTTCGTATACCGGGGCATCGACGCCAACAACAGGGTGCTCATACTCGGCGGCGCGGTTCCATCGGCCATTATGGCCATATTGCTCGGCTGGCTGATCGACTACCTCCAGAAGAAGTTCACGCCGCGCGGGCTGGGGGGTGAACGGTAATGGAACTGCATTTTGTTACGGAGCATCTGTATCTGGTGCTGATGTCCAGCCTGTTCACCACGCTGTTCGGGCTGGTGTTCGGGGTAGTTTCCTACCTGTCGCGGCCGGTGCGGTCCGTCATATTGTTTGTGGTGGACGTGCTGCAGACGGTGCCGGTGCTCGCACTGCTCGGCTTTATCATGCTGCTCTTCGGCGGCACCAGCACCACCGTCATCGTCGGCATCGTGCTCTATTCCCTGCTGCCGGTGGTGCGCAACACGTACGTGGGGCTCAACAGCATTGATCCCGCCATAAAGGACGCGGCGCGGGGCATGGGCATGACGCGCTGGCAGCGGTTGTACATGGTGGAGATGCCGCTTGCGTTCCCCATGGTGTTCACGGGCGTGCGCATCGCCGTGGTCAATTCCATCGGCGTGGCCGTATTCGGCTTCGTAGTAGGCGGCGGCGGGCTGGGCACAGTGTTACAACGATCCATCTATACCCAGGATATGGGTACCATATTGGCCGCCACGGCCATTCTGATGGGCATGGCGGTATTTTTCGATTACGGCATGGGGCTTATAGAAAAGAGGCTGAATGCAAAATAAAAAAATAGAAGGAGAATGAGAATGAGAAGAAACAGAACAGTAAAAATCGTAGTGTGCGTACTGGCGCTGGTGATGGCGATCGCCGCCCTTTCGGGCTGCGGCGCGAAAAAGAACACGACAATCACCACTATGGACGGAACATTTGCGGAAACGCGCATCGGCGCGCAAATCGCCAAGCAGCTCATCGAAAAGCATACGGACCTTACGGTGGAAATTCACGATGCCATGGCCACAGTGCCCGCGTTCACAGCGCTCAAGAACGATGAAATCGACTTTAACCTCAGCTACGACGGCACGCTCTTAACCACGCTGATGGGCTACGATCCTTCCGACGTGCCCGAAGGCGAGGATCTCTACACCTGGGTCAATCAAATGGCCAAGGAAGAGCAGGGCGTTATGCTCACCAAAAAAATAGGCGCGGAAAACACCTATGCGCTGGCTGTCCAGCAGGATTTCGCGAAGGAACACAACCTCAAGACCATTTCCGACTTGGTGCCCTACGCGCCCGAACTGGTATTCGGCGCGGAGCATGAATTCTTCGATGTGGAAGGCACCATGCGTTATATCCCGTTCTGCGAGTATTACGGCTTTGACTTCAAGGACGGCAAGTCCATTGATATTTCTCTCAAATACGCGGCCATGGACAGCGGCAATATCGACGTCACCATGGTGTACTCCACCGACGGCATGAATAAGAAGTATAACCTGTTTATTCTGGAGGATGATAAAAAATTCTTCCCGGAATACAACGAAGCGTATCTGATGAAGACCACGCTGTTCGATGAATATAAGGATACCGCTCCCAACCTCGAAGAAGTGTTCAACATGCTGGAAGGCCAGATTTCCTCCGACGACATGGTCACTATGGGCTACGAGGTGGACGTCAACAAACGCTCGCCCGAGGAAGTCGCCAAGGAATTCCTGACCGGTAAGGGCCTAATATAGCCCGGGGCGACGCATGAAAACGCCTGAAACGTATCGCATCATCGAGCGGAATAAGCCGGATAACTTCGCGCGGATGGACCCGGCTATGAAGCGCGCGCTCGAGCACGATATTGCCGGGACCCGGGCGATCAGGGATCGCGTCCCGGAAGCCGCGGCAAACGAACGGCTGCTCTACCGACTTGCGCGCAGGCAGTGGAATGAAAACCCGCCGCCTGTATTTGGGAAGCAGGATTTCGTGCTCGAAGGGCCGCACGGCAGGCTGCGCGTACGCCTGTACCGCGCAGACGGCATAGAGAACAACCCGTGTATCCTCTTCTTTCACGGCGGGGGATTCATGGTGGGTGATGTCGACACGCACGACGGCATCGCCTCCCGGCTCTGCGCGTACAGCGGCGCGAACGTCGTGTCGGTGGAGTATCAACTCGCGCCAGAATATACGCACCCCGTACAGTTGGAAGAGAGCGTGTTCGTGACGGACTATGTGCGGGAGAACGCCGGATTGTTCCATATCGACCCGCAGCGGCTTGCGTACGCGGGCGATTCCGCGGGCGCGTTTTTGAGCCTTTGCACTTATCTGCACCTGCGCGATATGGGCAGGGACGTATCATTTGTAAAAACTCTGTTGCTGTATTACGGTACGGTC
The DNA here is from genome assembly GCA_023396535.1 of Bacillota bacterium. Taxonomy (GTDB): domain Bacteria; phylum Bacillota; class Clostridia; order Christensenellales; family CAG-138; genus JAEWWD01. The sequence continues at coordinate 3,963 of JAEWWD010000080.1, read as the reverse complement.
GGCCTTGCCGATTCCGCCTCCAGACGGCTGTACGGCGGCGACTGGGACGGCATGACGTTTTACGACCTGGACAGGTACGAGGATGTGTTTTTCGGCGGGGATAAGAGCGTCGGCGCGCTCATCGACCGGGATTTTACAGAGCCCATGCCGGCAACTTATATTCTGGCTTGCGGGCTGGACCCGCTTCTCGACGACAGCCGGGTGCTGTATGAAATACTCTGTGCGAAGGGGCATACGGCGGAACTCTCCGTAAAGGAGGGGTACGTCCACGGGTTTCTGCACTATAGCGGTATGCTTCCGGGCGCGGAGGAAGCCATCAAAGAATCGGCGGAGTTCTTCAAGCGCCGTATCGGGAAGGCCGGCGCCTGAACAGGACGAAACGAAATACTGCATGAAGGCGCCCCCAAAGGGGGCGCCAGGCCATCGGCAAAGTCCTGCGGACTTTGCCGATGGGTTTTTTCGCGCATTTTTGCTGTTCGGCTCTTTCATTCTGAAAGAGACTGTCACAGAAAAAGCGCGCAAGGTCGCGTTTGCGCCCGCGGTGCCAAACGCATAATTCCTTGATGAAATCCCGGAAATGTAAGCATTTCCGGGGAAGGTGTCATTTTGCGACGCCATGCACCCGAATGGTATATTTGGGTATTTCATAAGGAATGATGTGCGGCAAGCCGCACAACCAATCGCCCGCAAAATGACGGATTGAAAGCCTCAATTGCATGAATTTTGATCTCATTTCTCCTAACAAAGGTTTGTTTAACAGGACAAGGAGCGCGGCACGTCGGAGGCGCTTGCAAATGCCTGTATTTATGATGTTGACACAGGTGAGCTGTCGTCTATATAATCAGCCTATGCAAAAGAAAGGAAACGGGAATGAATCAGAAAGTGAGTCCGCGTAAGCCCGAGTGGCTGCGCGCAAGTATCAATGCAAGCGCACAGAGCGCGCAGGTCATCAGGCTGCTGCGTTCGCTTTCCCTGCATACGGTCTGCGAGGAGGCCAATTGCCCCAACCGTGGGGAATGTTTCCGCAGACAGACGGCGACATTTATGATATTGGGCAACCATTGTACGCGCAATTGCACATTCTGCACCGTAACAAAGCAGCCGCCGCACGCCGTTGACCCCGATGAACCCCGTCATGTGGCTGCGGCGGTCAAAGAGCTGAACCTCAGGCATGTCGTCATCACCTCTGTAACGCGCGACGACCTGCCCGATGGAGGAGCGCGTCATTTTGCGGATGTGATTCAGGCCATAAAAAACGAGCTCCGGGATGCCGCACCCATCATTGAAGTGCTCATTCCCGATTTCCAGGGCAATGCGGACGCTCTGTCCACCGTCATAGAAGCCGAACCGAATATTATCAATCATAATATCGAAACGATCCCCAGCCTGTATGCAGAAGTGCGTCCTATGGCCGTTTATGCGCGTTCTCTTGAATTGCTGGCAAACGTGAAACAGGCCGCGCCTCATATCTATACAAAGTCGGGTATAATGGTGGGCCTGGGGGAAACGCATGCGCAGGTGCTCGAAACACTGCTCGATTTGCGTAAGGCCGGCTGCGATATTCTAACGATAGGCCAATATCTGGCTCCCAGCAAAATGCACCATCCTGTGATGGCATACGTGACGCCGGAGGAGTTTTTGCAATATAAGAAGGAAGCGGAAGATATGGGCTTTCTGTTCGTCGCAAGCGCGCCGTTGGTCAGAAGCTCCTATATGGCGGAAGAAGCGTTCCGCCATATTCGGGAGGCGCAGGTATAATCTATATAGAACAGGACGGCCTGGATTTTTCCGGATCGGTCATGGAGAACAAGCCGTTTTTTTCAGATTAGGCTGGATGAATTGATGGAATGCATATTCTGATTCCCCCATTTATCAGCTAAACATTAAAAACCTTAAAAAGAGCTTCCGGAGTATGCCTCCGGAGCTTTCTTTCATATAACGCCGGCGTTAACGGCAGGCGTCATATCGCCCCTCCGGCAGCGCCGAAAATACGGTTATAGTAACCCCTCTGCCCAGGTTCGTTTAACGCCAGACATTACATCGTGCCCGCGAGCTGCTCCGCTTCCTGCAGGGAACGTTTGAGCGCCATGCCGCTGCTGGTATGGCATTTCACGACGGGAATGTTCTTACGCTGCGCTTCCCGCTCGGCAATGAGCAGCATTTTATGCGAGAGCGTGCTGGTGAAAATCAGTATGGCGTCCGGCGTGCCGATGCTCTTCGCGAACTGCGCCGTCAACTGCGTGAATACCTTCACCCTGTGCCCGCATGCCTTACCTATCTCCTTGTATTCCCGGTGCATGCGGTCGTGACCGCCTACCAACACGATGCTCATGTTCGCCCCCTCCTTGCGGCTTAATCCATAGTAAGTTGCTTATGGTTAGTAATATCTAACTATGAGTATATTACTATGGATTGGACGGGGTGTCAATAGAGTTGCGCAGCACGACGGATTATTTTTTAACTGTTCATGAATATGCGTCTGCGCCCGCGCGCCTGCGGCGTGGCTGTGGTATACTCACAGTGGATACACTAAAATGGAAGAATATTCCCTTCCCGCACGAAACCTGCTTTTACAGGAGGCGAGCCATGTACAGGGTGCTGATTGTGGAGGACGACACGGTCATAGCGGACGCCATACGCCAGGCGCTTTTGCGCTGGGGGCTTGCAGCGTATGTCGCGGAGGATTTTTCAAATATCCTCGGTACTGTCGAACAAACGTTGCCCCATCTCGTACTGATGGATATCTCCCTGCCGTTGTACAACGGGTATTACTGGTGCGCCAAGATACGCGAAAACTCCCGCGTGCCCGTCATATTCCTGTCCTCCCGGTCGGACAATATGGATATCGTAATGGCCGTCAACATGGGCGGGGACGATTATATCGCGAAGCCCGTCTCCATGGAGGTGCTGACCGCCAAAATACAGGCCATGCTGCGCCGCACCTATGATTATGAAACGCCGAACAGGCTTATGATCGGCGGTGTGGCGCTGGACGCGGCGGGGCTCTGTCTGGTGCGCGGCGGGGAACGCGCTTCCCTTACGCGCAACGAGGCGCGCATATTGCAGGTGTTGCTTTCCGGCAGGGGCGACGTCGTCAGCCGTGAACAGCTGATGCTGGCCCTGTGGGACAGCGACGAGTTTGTGGACGACAATACCCTCACCGTCAACGTCAACCGTTTACGGAAAACGTTGGCCGACTTTGGACTTCCCGACTGCATCGTGACCCACAAGGGCAAGGGGTACGCCATTCATGAATGAATCCGGGAATAGATCGGGGAATAGATCGGGGAATAGATCCGGGAATAGATCGGGGGATAGGCAGGGCGATGAAAGCAAGCTGCGCGGACTGCCGGCGTTTTTGCGGTATCGGCTTTCGCTGCTGCTGTTTTACGGCATAGCGATCGGGCTGACGTTTGTTGTGCAGTTTCTTGCGGGGCAAAACTTGCTCTACGCGCGCTATACCGTACTGCTCATGAGTTTTTTCCTTGCCGTCATACTTCTTTTTGACGGCGTACGCTTCGCGCGCAGGCGGCGCGCGTTGCGAGAGCTGTCGCTGTACGCGCCCCCGCGCGAGTTGCCGTCCCCTACTGACGCCCTGCAGGCGGACTATATCCGCGCTCTGAGCGAGCTGGCCGCCGCATACGATGGGCTCAAAGCGCGCCTGAACGCCGCGCATGGGGAGACGCTCGAATATTATACCCTTTGGGTACATCAGATCAAAACGCCCATAGCGGCGCTTACGCTGCTGCTCGCCGATATGGAAAGCGGGCAGGCGGGCGTTATGAAGCAGGAGCTGTTCAAGATCGAGCAGTATGCTGATCTTGCCCTGCGCTACATCAAGCTGGAGGATATCGCGTCGGATCTCGTCATAGAACGCTGCGATATCGGGGCCGTCGTGCGCGAATGCGTGAAAAAATTTGGCCTGCTCATCGTATACAAGCGGCTGTCCGTCAATATCGATCC
>JAEWWD010000067.1 GCA_023396535.1 Bacillota bacterium | reverse complement strand
GCGCCCATGTTGGCTATGCGCGTGATGACGTTGACCTGTTTTTCAAAAGGCAACATGGATAATACGGGCGCGGCCTGTTTGGCGTCGAGGTATGATAAAATAAGGGCGATTGTCTGTGGATGCTCGTTCTGCAGAAAATTGTAAATTTGTGCGGTATCGGCGCGCCGTATGAAATCAAATGGGCGTATGCGCATGGAGGAAGAAAGCCGGGTGAATATATCGTTGGCATGCGCAGTTCCAAACGCCTGCTCCAGCAATTCCATTGCGTAGTCGACGCCGCCTTCGGAAATGAATTTCTGCGCCATGCAGATTTCCAGGAATTCATTGACGACAGCGTCTTTGATTTCAGGGTCAATGCGTCTCATGCTGGAAATGCTCAGCGTCAACTGCTCCACTTCATCCTCAGAAAGATAAGGGAACAGCTTGGCGGCGCGTTCCTTGCCAAGAGATATCATCAATATTGCAGCTTTTTCGCGGGATGTAAAAGATTCACCGGCCATCGTTGCGCCTCCGCATTCGTTTTCTGCCTATAGGGCGGTGCTGTTTTTATAAGATAAGGAGACGATCAATTATGCTCATCCGATAGCCAGTTACGCAAAAGCTGCGCAACAGCCTCCGGGCGCCTTTCGACGTAGTCGCCTAACTGAGCAAGATTGGCATCCTGCACATCCTTGATTTCCGATATTGCGCCCGGCGAAGCTTGCTGCGAGAGCAAATCGGATATCGATTCGGGGAATACATCTTCCCCGGATGTATAATCGAACATGCTTCCTACCTCCGCTTCATAAACGGGCTCGTTCTTTTTCCTCAGGGACAGCATCGCTACAATCAATATAACAAAGGAAAGCACTGCAGCTCCAGCCAGTATAAGCAGTCTAGTGGTGGAAGCGCGGCTTGCGATATCCATCATATCCTTTTGATCATTAAAAGCGTTTACAACATCCTGGTTTTCAGAGGCATTATCCAGTTTCAGGAAAGGCAGCATTTCCACCGATACACGGTCGTTTGCGACGCCAATGGCGTTAGCTACGAGGCTGCGAACATTTTCCCTATAGTCGTCTTCCATATCGGAGCTGTCGATCACGACTGCTACGGAAAGATCACGAATGCGCCCCTGCGCGTTCTCAATCTTCGTTCTTGTCTCGTTCAGTTCCAAGTTGGTCTCGCGGCTTACCTTGTTATATACGGAATCCTCCCCGTCGGTGAGTTCTGGATAGCTCGTGGTGGAATTGGCGCCGTTTGCATCGATGCCGGCCACGCTTTCCGCGCTGTCGCCTTTGACTGTTTCCGCGAGTTCCTTCATGCTGACGGCAAGCCCTTCGGTGCTGCCCTCTACGGGCGGGCTGAAGGCTACGGTTTCCGTAGTATGCTTGTCAAAATCCAACGTTACGTTGACCTCTGCCAACACGCTCTTTTCGCCGAATACGGGTGCAAGGAGGCTAATGACCTGCTGCTGCAGCGTTTGCTTGACCTGTTGCTGCAGTTCCAATTGCGTACCAAGGTTGGAATATGCATCTTCGTCTTCGAGCGTATAGAGCTTCATATTGGAATCAACGATGCGGACATCATCCACGCTGAGTCCCGATACGCTCTTCGCGATGAGTTCGGCGATAGCACGAACCTCTCCCGGGCTGATGGACTGATTTTCCTTCAGTTTGAGAAGCACGGAAGCGCTCGCCGGCTTTTCGTTCTCCGAAAGCACAAACGCGCTTTCCTGCGCGAGAGATATATTAACAACTGCGTCATCGACCTTATCCAGCTTTTTAATGACCTTGCTCAGGTTATCCTGTAACTGGAACTGATAGTAGACCCGCTTTTCCATGTCGGTCATGCCGAGACCTGAGGCATTTGAAAAGATATCAAAATTAAAGCCGCTTTTGGGATACCCTTCCGCTGCAAGCTGCATACGTACGGTATCCGCCTGAGCGCTTTCCACCAATATGGTGTTGCTGCCCTCCGCCTTGGCGTCGATACCCATTTCCTCCAAAACGCCAAGCATTTCGCCGGCGTCGGCCGAGTCCATGCCGCTGTATAATACCGTGTACGATTTCTGGTTGAGAAAAACGGATGCGGCAATAAGGATCACAATTGCCAGGGTTGTAAAAACGAAGAATCTCGTCCTTTGCCCCTTTTCAAGACCCTTGAAATATCCGAGTATTTTGTCGGTTGTTTTCTTTAAAAAATCCGGCAAAGTGCCTCCTCCGTATTCTGTAAGTATATTCCAATCTACACCGAGCCAGCGGTTAATTTGGCAAAAACCACAATATGCTGTATATAACGCAATCTGACAGCACAATTCACATCCTTATTGTATACGCGAATATTGCCATATTCAATAGTTTTTTGTGTATATATGCGCTGGCTGTTATGCTTTGGTTTTACTATCCTGAATCCTGAAGAAAAAACCTACATAAAAAAATTCTGAATGGCGCTAAAGTTGATACCCAACGAAACGATACATATATCAAACGCTAAAAGCAGCCGGCGCGTCCAAGGCGCCTGGAGCGTTAAGGCGGCAAGTAGGCGATTTAGGCATGGATGCCGATCAAAAATCAAGGAGGAAAAAACAATGCGTATCAACAACAACATCATGGCGATGAACACCTTCCGCCAGTACTCCATCAATACTTCCAATTCCGCCGCTTCTACCGAAAAGTTGTCTTCCGGTTACCGCATCAACCGTGCCGGCGACGACGCTGCGGGCCTCGCGATTTCCGAAAAAATGCGCGCGCAGATCCGCGGCCTGAACATGGCGAGCAAGAACAGCCAGGACGCTATCTCGCTGGTGCAGACGGCGGAAGGCGCGCTGACCGAGACCCACTCCATACTCCAGCGTATGCGCGAGCTGGCGACCCAATCCGCTTCCGATACCAACGACAGCGACGTTGTCGACCGCGACGCTCTGAACGAGGAATTCCAAGCGCTCAAGTCCGAAATCAACGACATCGCCAACAAAACGGCGTTCAACGGCAAAAAGCTTTTGGACGGCAGCTTCGGGCAGACTTCGGCGGTGGACTATGTTGATGTTGCTACCACACTGGATCAAGGCCAGAATGGCATTACGAAAATCAGCGTTTCCGGTTTCACCTCCAGTGAAACGGTATCTGTCGCTTATGCAGCCGGAACCGGCGATTATTCGATGACCCGTACTGTGAACGGCGTAGCCGAGACAATGACGATCAATGAAAGTGTTCTTGGTGCGACGACAGGCGGCACGTTGAGCTTCTCCTTCAGCGACGGCGCGTCCGTTACCATCGAAGGCGTAGCGGAAGCTACCGCGGGCGATTGGGCCGGCGATCTTGCGATAGACGTTACGGGCGCCGGCGCAACCATTCAGACGGGAGCGAATGCGGGCGACGAACTGCAGATCAGCATCGATAAGATGGACGCTTCCGCTTTAGGCCTGAACTCTTACAGTGCGGCGGCCGCGGCGAAAGGCGGAGCCAATGCGGGCGACGCGATAGATC
>JAEWWD010000009.1 GCA_023396535.1 Bacillota bacterium | reverse complement strand
TTAAAGCGGCACGCGAGCTGGGTTCAGAACGTCGTGAGACAGTTCGGTCCCTATCCATCGTGGGCGCAGGAGATTTGAGAGGAGCTGTCCTTAGTACGAGAGGACCGGGATGGACGCACCAAGGGTGTATCAGTTGTCGTGCCAACGGCATAGCTGGGTAGCCAAGTGCGGAGCGGATAAACGCTGAAGGCATCTAAGCGTGAAGCCGACCTCAAGATAAGATCTCCCATCCGAAAGGAGTAAGACCCCTGGAAGACTACCAGGTTGATAGGCCGGAGGTGGAAGTGCGGTAACGCATGCAGCTGACCGGTACTAATAGGTCGAGGGCTTGATCAATGTGATTTGCTTTCATGAGCACAACCTTATGCAGTTTTCAAGGTGTTCACTAACACCTTGCCACTGCCGGTGGTTTGGCTAAGGGGTCCCACCTGTTCCCATTCCGAACACAGAAGTTAAGCCCTTATACGCCGAAAGTACTTGGCTGGAAACGGCCCGGGAGGATAGGTAGCCGCCGGCTCCCAACGAAAAACAGCACCCATTCGGGTGCTGTTTTTCGTTAGAAGTAGGCATCCAACTCATTCTCCCGGGTCTAACGCCAGTGAAGCCCTTGGCTGGAAGGACGGAGCCGACCGCCCCCTGTGGGGGTGAGAGGGAGGCGAAGTCCCAGTGAAGCAAGCCGTACAAGGAAGGCGCTCCTGCGCCGACGCAGTACGGCTCTGCTGAACTGAAAGAGCAAATCTGCCGCAGTATGCGGCAGTTTGCCGCTCCTTTTGAAAATGGGCATCGCCGCCATAGGGCGGTGACGAGAGATAGTTATATTTAATAGCGGGAGGACTGCGCCCTCCGCTCCTCCCTGAGACGGGCACGGAATCATCACACTTCCTAAAGTAAAATCTATTATGGAAATAATTCTATGGAGTGAAGTGGCAAATGTTACGTGCATATATTTCGTTCATTCAATAGAATAATAGTCTCCCTTGCTTATATGTTCTTCATTATTAATTGTTTTAACTCGGGTTCACGCAATGTTCACAGCGCGCCGGAGCGGCGTCCTTGCTTAGCTGTTGTATAGTATGGTACAATTTATCAACGGGAGGCTGTCTGCAGCAGGCGATGCAAGGCAGCCTTTTTAGCCAGTACATGCTTCATGGCAATTGCTTGTGCGAGGAGGAAATGCGTGTGCGCGCGGTGGATATCATCGAAAAGAAACGTGAAGGCTCGGCTCTTTCCGCAGAGGAAATCGACTGGCTGATACAGGGATTTGTAACAGGCGATGTCCCGGATTATCAGATGTCCGCCTTTTTGATGGCGGTCTGTTTTTCCGGCATGAACGATCAGGAGACGGCCGATCTCACGTTGTCCATGATGCACTCGGGCGATATCGTGGATCTTTCGGATATTCCCGGCGTCAAGGTGGATAAGCACTCCACCGGCGGCGTCGGCGATACGACTACGCTTGTCGTAGCCCCTCTTGTGGCAGCATGCGGCGGCAGGGTCGCTAAGATGTCCGGCCGCGGACTTGGCCATACCGGCGGCACTCTTGATAAGCTTGAAAGCATACCCGGCTTTCAGGTGGAGCTGCCCATGCAGCGATTCAAACAACAGGTGAATAGTTTGGGGCTCGCCGTGGTCGGGCAATCACAAAACCTAGATCCGGCGGATAAAAAGCTTTACGCGCTCAGGGACGTCACAGGAACCGTACGCAGCATTCCCCTTATAGCGTCGAGCGTTATGAGCAAAAAGCTTGCGGCGGGCGCGGATGCTATCGTATTGGATGTAAAGGTGGGTACGGGCGCGTTTGTAGGTACGCTGGAAGAAGCGAAGAAGCTCGCTGCAACCATGGTTGAGATAGGCAAGCGGCTCGGTCGACGCGTTACCGCAGTCATTACGGACATGAACCAGCCGCTTGGAATGGCCGTTGGAAATGCGCTGGAGGTACGCGAGGCGGTGGAACTGCTCAGCGGCAAAATTCCCGCCGGCGATCCGTTGTATGAGATTTGCCTTCTGCTCGCCAGTCATATGCTGCTGCTGAGCGGCTTGGCGGAAAACGAACTGACTGCGCGGCGAATGCTGGTCCAGGCGCTTTCTTCCGGCGCGGCGCTGAACAAGCTCAGGGAAATGGCGGCCGCGCAAGGGGCAGATGCTTCGTATATCGACGTGGGCAAAGTAAACGAACTATGCGCTGTCAAAAGCAAAATACCGGTTTCGCTGCAGAAAAGCGGTCGCGTAAAGCGCATGGACGCTTATAAGATAGGCATTGCTGCACAGCTTCTCGGCGCGGGCAGAGCAAAAAAGGAGGACAGCGTGGATCACGCTGTAGGCCTTGTCATGCACAAGCGGCTGGGGGATATCGTAACTCCGGACGACCCTGTCTGTACGCTCTATGTAAACGACGAACGGAATGTGGAGGCGGCAACGGCGTTTTTGCGCGAGGCAATCTCGCTGGAGGAGGGCGGGCCGAGCATGGTATACGGCGTGTTGCAGTAGCCGGGAGGATGATATTTGCGCCCATATGGCAATACTTTGCAGTGAGACCGAATAAAACGGTGTCATAGCAAAAGCCATGAGGAGCGAATAGATTGGTCGTTGGTTTGTTTTGCGATACGTTTCCGCCTGAAATCGATGGCGTCGGCATGGTGGTAAAAAGCTATGCGCGGGAGCTTTCCGCGGCGGGAGATGCGTGTTATGTGATTTCACCCGAAGCGCCGGGCTATAAAGGGGAAGCTTCTCCCTACCAGGTGCTGCACTATAAAGGCATGACCCTGCCCATGGCCCCGCAGTACCGGGCGGGCGTTCCGGCGTGGGATTTTACCTACCGGATGCAGGCGCATGGAATCAAAATGGACATCCTGCACGCGCACAGCCCCTTCGGGGCAGGCCTTGAGGCGCTCCGGCGCAAGAGGATATACGATATCCCCTTGATAGGTACGTTCCATTCCAAGTACTATGACGACTTTTTCCATATTACGCGCAGTGAGACGATCGCGCAGGCGGTTGTTAAGCTGATCATCAGTTTCTATAATGCTTGTGACGAGGTGTGGACGGTAGGAGAAGGCACCGCACAAGTGCTGCGTAAGTATGGCTATGAGGGCGAACTCACGATCATGCCCAACGGAACGGATCTGTGGTTCCCTACCCAGGAGGACGCGCGGCGCGCCCAGGAACTACACGGCCTGGGGGACAGGCCGGTGCTGCTGTATGTCGGGCA
>JAEWWD010000190.1 GCA_023396535.1 Bacillota bacterium | reverse complement strand
GTATTTCGCTGACCGCGAAATGGGTGAATAAACCATCCACGTGGATATTGGGGCATTCGCGGGTCAGTAAAAGCAGCGCCTTGAAATCCTCGTGCGTTTTCAGGCCGATCCGGTTCATGCCGGAATCTACTTTGATGTGGATATTGCATACCTTGCCCGCCGCTTTTGCCGCACGCTGCAGGTCGGCGAGTATCTCGGGGGTGAATACGGTCGGCGTGAGGTCGAACGCGACGACCATATCCACGCTTTCGGGCAATATGCCGCCAAGCAGCAGTATGGGGACGCGGATTCCGCCCTCACGCAGCCGCCTGCCTTCCTCGGGTATGGAAACGCCCAGGTATTCCGCACCGAACGCTTCCGTTGCCCTGCCGATTTCCACAATGCCGTGTCCGTATGCGTTTGCTTTTATGACGGGCATGAATTTCACCTGCGGGCCTACGTTTTTGCGCAGTACCTCCATGTTGTGCTTGAGGGCGTTCAAGTCTATAATCGCATGGGTCGGTCGAAGCATGAGTGAGTTCCTCCAGATTGAATTGGCTGCTCTCTTTTATCGCCTTTGATAAACGATTTGGCCGTTGGTGAACGTGCATACGCAATGCGCGCGAAAATCCAGCGGATGCGCGTCGAATATCGCGATATCCGCATCTTTGCCGGGTTCTATGCTGCCTATGCGCGCGTCTAAGCCCGTGATGCGCGCGGCGTCGATGGTGATGGAACGTAGCGCCGTTTCCTCATCCAGCCCGTCGCGGACGCACAGCGCCGCGCAAACGGGCAAATATTGTATGGGGGTAACGGGATGATCCGTCATCAGCGCGAAAGGGATGCCCGCGTCATGCAGCAGTTTGGCTGAATGGAACGTGAGGTTCTTCAATTCGATTTTTGCGCGCTCGGAAAGCAGCGGGCCGATGATAATGCCTGCGTTGAGCTCTTCAAGCTGCTCTTTGAGAAGATCCGCTATAAGATGCCCTTCCGTGCAGTGTTCGATGGTGGCGCAAAGGCCGAATTCACGCGTCAGCCGTAACGCGGTCAGTATGTCGTCGGCGCGGTGGGCGTGGAATTTTACCGTCAGTTCCCCGCGCAGCACCGGCAGAAGGGCTTCGAGCGCAAGGTCGCGGTCGGGCAGTTTTTCCGGGTCTTCCTCGCCGAGTTCCAGTTTGCGTTCATATTCCTGCGCGTCCACCATGGCTTTGCGAAACAGCGCCGCTATGGCCATGCGCGTATACGGCGTGGCCTTCTGCTCGGTATACTCTCGCTTGGGGTTCTCGCCCAGCGCCGCCTTCATGGCGACGGGGTCTCTGAGTATCATATCGTCGATGCAGCGGCCGGCAGTTTTGAGCGCGACAAACTGCCCGCCAATCACATTGGCGCTGCCCGGGCCGGTGAGCACGGTGGTGACGCCCGCCGCCCGCGCTTCCGCAAAGCAGGGGTCGAAGGGATTAATGCCGTCCACCGCACGCATTTCAGGCGTAATAGGGTCGGAGCTTTCGTTGCCGTCGGCGCCTTCATCGCCCATGCCGTCCTCCCACATGCCTATGTGGCAGTGCGCATCGATAAAGCCCGGCAGTACGTACCGGCCCGCGCAATCCATAGTCTGCGCGTTGTCCGGCGCCTGCAGGGCTTCGCCGACGGCCGAAATACGGCCATTTTCTATCAGCACATCGCCATGGAAAGCGGGTTGCGCCATGCTCATGACGAGAGCGTCTTTTAATAAGTACATGGATGCGTTCCTCCTTCGTCTATTATTATCAATTCATACGGGATATGCAAGAGTTTTTACAAACCGGCATGGATTGTGGCGCTTCCTCTGCCGGACTGAATGAAGGATATGAATTTCGTCCGAATAAAAGAATATGAGCAAAGAACATAGGCAGAACGGGTTTTGTTTGACATTAGGGGCTTGTGATGATAAAATGTCTCGGTGAGCCGCTCCGTGCAGGCGTTTTCAACGCGGGCGTATGCCCGGGCCAAGTATGGGCGAGACTGGTAAGAGGAGGGAACCCAATATGTATGCGATCATTCAGACTGGCGGCAAGCAGTACAAGGTGCAGGCCGGCGACGAAATCTTAGTCGAAAAGCTCGCGGCGGACCCGGGCCAGGAAGTCAGCTTTGAAGTACTGCTTCTCTCGGACGACGCCGGCGTGAAAATCGGCAAGCCCGTGGTCGAAGGCGTAAGCGCGAAGGCCAAGGTTGTCGAGCACGGCAAGGGCGATAAGGTCATCGTGTTCAAGTATAAGGCCAAGAAGACGTATAGCAAGAAGCAGGGCCATCGTCAGCCCTATACAAAGGTAGAAATCCTTTCTATCGGGTAAACCGCAATGGTAACGGTGTGTATGCTCAAACAGGGCGGCGAAATCGTCGGCTTTGAAGCAAGCGGACACGCGGGGTTTTCCCGGGATGGCGATGGAGATATCGTATGCAGCGCCGTTTCGGCGCTTACGCAGACCATCGCTTTGGGATTGACACAACGTTTACATCTGCCGGTAGGGCTGTCCATTCAGGAAGGAGACATGTATTGTGTGCTGGGGCGCGAATGCACCAGCGAGCAATGCGCACAGGCGGGGGTGCTGTTTGATACCCTGCTGCTGGGGCTCCGTTCCATGGAAATTGCCTACGGCAAATACCTCAATATAACGGAAAGGGAGGTGTAACCATGTATCAGATGAATCTTCAGTTGTTCGCGCATAAAAAGGGCGTGGGCAGCTCTCGAAACGGCCGCGACAGCGAGTCTAAGCGCCTGGGGCCCAAGCGGGCGGACGGTCAGTTCGTTCTCGCCGGTAACATACTCGTACGCCAGCGCGGCACGCATTTCCATCCCGGCACGAACGTGGGTATCGGCAAGGATGATACGCTGTTTGCCAAGGTCGACGGTATCGTGCGCTTCGAGCGCAGGGATAAAGAGCGCAAGCAGGTCAGCGTATATCCCGAAGAGGCCGCTGCACAGTAAGAAAAATTGGTTCGTATGGGCGGAAGTTTGCTTCCGCCTTTTTTTATGGGCTTAAGCGCAATATCCCGGATATTTATCGAAAATAAAAATCCAGGTGCTGTGGCTTATGGGAAGGGCAGTTATATCGATATAGTGTAATGGTCGGACGATTATCAAGTCATTGAGAGTAATATGGCTATTTATGAGGGAGAATCATGGCGGATATCAACAAAACGCTGATCAGTATGTACGACCTTCTGATCTGCATCACCAACGCGGGGGATTTGGTCAGGCCGGAGTTTGAAGAGCATCATCAGCGTGTGGCATATATCGCATATCAGATTGCGGATCATATGGGCTTGCCTGCTTTGGAAAAAAGAGATATTGTGCTGGCGGGACTGCTGCACGATATAGGCGCTTTATCGATAGACGAGCGGATGGAGTTGCTGGAAAACGAACCGCCTACTGCGCGCAGCCATGCGTATCGCGGTGCGAATATGATAATGGAGTTCGCTCCGCTTCAAAACGCTGCGTCGATCATTCGCTATCACCACCTGCCCTGGAATTATGGGGCTGGGGCGGCGCATAATGGCGAGCCGGTTCCCCAAGCCAGCCATATTCTTCATCTGGCCGACCGCATAGCGGTCATGGTACATAAGGAACGCGACATACTCGAACAGGTGAAGGGTATTACGGAGTCGGTGCACGAGCGCAGGGATTCCGTTTTTATGCCGGAGCTGGTAGACACGTTCCTCGGTATGAGCGGCGAGGAGTACATTTGGCTGGATATCGCGTTTAGCCCGCTGCTTTACATGTTGCCTCAAATCGTTCTGTTCGAAGTCATGGATCTGAACATGGATGAAGTGGTGGAACTGACAAAGATATTTTCACGCATCATCGACTTCCGCAGCCCTTTTACTTCCTACCATTCCGCAGGCGTGGCGGCGACGGCGCAAAAGCTTGCGCAGCTCGCGGGTTTTTGTACGGCGGAATGCAAAATGATGGCGGTGGCGGGAAACCTGCACGACCTTGGAAAGCTTGCGGTCAGGCGTGAGGTGCTCGAAAAGCAGGATAAGCTGGATGCCCGCGAATTCAACGAGATACGCAGCCACGCGTTCTACACCTACCGTCTGCTGCAGGCCATCAAGGGGTTTGAGACCATCAGCATGTGGGCGTCGTTTCATCACGAAAAGCTGAACGGCAAGGGATATCCCTTCCACCTGCGGGAGCACAACATACCGCTCGGCTCTCGTCTTATGGCGGTAGCGGACGTATTTACCGCCATTACGGAGGACCGCCCTTATCGTAAGGGCATGACAGAGGAGAAAGCGGTCGAGATATTGAAGAGTATGGCGGAGGACGGCTCACTCTGCCCATATGTCGTTTCGCTGGTAACGGAGAATTTGGATCTGCTAAGCCAAGTACGCATGGACGCGCAGAAAAACGCGAGTCAGGATTATCAGAACATGATGCATGCGGCGCTGGATTCATAAATACTTCGAATAGGATATATATCGAGAAGCGGGGGATAAAACACCCCGCTTAATTCATTTAGGGACGCTAAAAAATGTCATTCTCTTGTACAATTATGACAAGCTTTGCATGGCCGTTGTGTTCGATACAGGGGCATACTATAATTGAAATAAGGAAAAATCAGGGGTGAACGATTATGCAAAAAGCGCCGCATATTCTAATCTGCGACGATCAGAGGATCATACACGAAACGCTGGGGATATATCTCGAAAGCGAAGGTTTCACATATGCCTCCGCATATGACGGCATGCAGGCGCTGGAAAAAGCGCAGAGCGAAAACCCCAGCCTCATACTGCTGGATCTGATGATGCCTGGAAAATCCGGCATTGAGGTTTGCCGCACGCTTAGGCAAACCAGCCGTGTCCCCATCATTATGCTCACAGCCAAAGGGGAGGAAATCGATCGTATACTGGGCCTTGAGCTTGGCGCGGACGATTATATCGTGAAGCCCTTCAGTGCGCGGGAGGTTGTGGCGCGGATTAAGGCTGTGCTGCGCCGCATCAGCCAGCAGCAGGATCAGCCCGCGCAGATATTGCGCTTTGACAGGCTTGAAATCAACGCGAGCAGCTACGACGTGCGGTTTGACGGCAAGACGCTGCCCTTCACGCCCAAAGAAGTAGAAATACTGCATCTCCTTGCGTCTCATCCGGGGCGCGTGTATGAGCGCGAGCAGATACTCTCCCTTGTCTGGGGGTACGACTATTTTGGAGATACGCGCGCCGTGGATACGCAAATCAAGCGTATTCGCCAAAAGTTGCCGCAGGATGGCGTCAATTGGGGCATCAAAACCGTGTATGGCGTGGGGTATAAATTCGAGGCGGGTCAATGAAGCGCGGGTTTTTGCAAAAACTGCTGTTGTTCATGCTGATTACGCTGATCATCACGGCGGTGCTGACCGGCGCAGTATTTACATATACCAGCCGTAATGTTTTCGCTAGAATCAAGGCGAACGAGATGGTGCCGCGCGCCGCGTTTATCAGCGGCATGGTCAGCCAATTTCTGCGCGGAGAGCTTTCCGCACAGTCTTTTGGGCGCATGCTCAATAACGATAAATCCCTGTGGGACGCCACCGTGCATATATTCGATGCAGATGGCGAGGTAATCGCGCGGACAAGCGGGCGGGAAGGGGAAAGCATCAGGGAACATTTGACCCCCTACGTATCGGACATGCTGGCCGGCAATACCGACATCGTGGTAACTTCCTCCGCAGAACTGGGGCTAATCGTGGGCACGCCGGTCTATGGCGTGGATGCTTCCATTGAGGGAGCCGTATTCCTTACAAAACCGCTCATGGAAGTAAATGCGGCGATGAACGGCATGAATACGGCGCTGTTCATCAGCGTTATCGCGGCGTTTTGTATACTGTTACCTTTCGCTTACCTGGGTACGCGCAGCATCACCAAGCCGCTGCTGCAGATGTCGCTTGCGGCGCGCGCCATGGCGCAGGGGAATTTTACCGTTCGCGCGGATGAAGTGCGCCGCGACGAAGTGGGTCAGGTGGGAAAGGCGCTCAATGAGCTTTCGTCCGCGCTGTCTCATACGATAGGCGACCTCATGCTGGAGAGAAACCGTCTTCGCAATGTGCTGGACGGTCTGCGCGAGGGTATTGTCGCGCTGGATTGCACGGGATTCGTCACGCACTGCAATCCTGCCGCTGCGCAATTGATCGGCAGCGAGTTAGCTGACCCGCAGGGCGCGTTTGTAAGGATGCGCGCGCTGTGGCCGGAGATAGATACGGCCATCGATAGCGGCACCGGGGAGACGCATACGGTAGCGTGCGGCGCCGCGCAGTTGAAACTGACGGTCAGCCATATCGCCGGGCAGGGCGACTGCCGCGCCGGCGCCGTTATGCTGATACAGGACGTTACGGAAGAAGTGCGGTTGGAGCAGACGCGCCGCGACTATGTAGCGAACGTCAGCCACGAACTGCGCACGCCAATATCTTCCATACGCAGCCTCGCTGATGCGCTCAACGACGGTTTGGTCAAACGCGAGGAGGATAGGGCTCGATATTACGGATATATCCTGCGCGAAAGTATGCGTTTGTCGCGTCTCATCAACGACCTGCTGGAGCTCTCCCGCCTGCAGTCCGGCGGCGTAGCGTTGGAAAAGCATGCTTTCAAGCTGCAGCCTCTACTGCTGGAGATGGCGGAACGATTTGGAGCTGCGGCGGAGGACAGCGGACTGCGTTTCGCGGTGGAGTTGCCCGATGAGGAGCTGTCTGTGTTCTCAAACGAAGACCGTGTGGAGCAGGTATTGGTCGCACTGCTGGATAACGCCGTGAAATACGCTGCGGACGACGGACTTGTTACGCTTTCGGTGAAACGCGAGGACGGCGCGCTCATCGTCAGCGTATGCAACACCGGCGGCATCGCGGAAGAGCATTTACCGCATCTGTTCGAACGCTTCTATAAAGCGGATACTGCGCACGCCGAACAGGGTACCGGGCTGGGGCTTGCCATCGCGCGCGAAATCATGTTGCTGCTTGGCGAACGGATATGGGCCGAGAATTCGGGCGGCGAGGCATGCTTCCGTTTCACCTTGAGTGAGCAGGCCGCATAACGGCACAAAAAGGCGGCATTTTATATATAAGCCTGGAGTAAATGCTCCAGGCTTATATATATGAAAGCCTTTTATCATGCAAATCTCGCATATATGCCATTCAACCGTTCTACAAATTTTACACCGCGCGTATGCTATACTGTGCCCACTCATGAAAAAGCGGCGGCTTGTCTTATGCGCCGCAAATGGAGGGCGAATGCGCATATCCATAGAATGGTTCCTGTTGGATAACGCTTTGATGAACGCCGTTACGCTGATGCTCGCCGCCGCGCTTTCGGGATTGCGGTTGCGCGGCGCAATAGCTATCGTCCTGTGCGTCCTTGGAGCAGTATTCGCGCTGCTGGCGTTGAGCGTTTGGCCGTTGTTGCTGACTCTTTTGCCCAAACTCGCGTTTGCGGGCGTGCTGGCGCTAGGCCTGCGTTTTGACGGCTGGCAGGGGTACGCAAGGGGGACACTGTCCGTATTGATCTGCGCCATGCTATTGGGAGGACTTATGCTCAGCGCGACGCTGCTTTGGCCGGAAAGCGCCTCTGTTTCCGGCGTTGCTGGCGGCGTTGTCGTCTCGACAGTTGCGCTTCGGGCGGCCCTTATCGCGGTGGCGCTTGCCGCGATGACGCCGAGGATGCTCCGGCGGCTGCGTACAGCCGCGCGTATGCGCGAGGGACGAGTTGCGCTGCGCCTGACGATGGACGAACGGCAAATGGAAGTTATAGCGCTGCTTGATACGGGCAATCTGCTGACGGAACCCATAACGGGGCTGCCGGTACTGCTGCTCAACCGCTGTCCTGCGTTTGAAGCGGGGTTTCCCGTGCGGTATTGCAGCATGGGCGGCGAGGGGGAACTTATCGCGCGGCGCGCGCGGCGTGCGCAAATATTGATGGACGGCGCGTGGCGGGATATGGATGTGATGATCGCGCACGCTCCGCAGTATATTGCCGGCGCCGATGCGCTGCTGGGCAGCGGCGCACTGCCGTCGCCTTATGCGCCGCGACCTGCAAAGAATAGGGGGAGAAACCATGGTGCGTAAATTTATCGCCTGGCTGAGCCGACTGTTGTTCCGGCGCCCGAGAGGCGTCTGGTATGTGCATTCGGGGGAAACGCTGCCTCCGCCGCTCTCGGCGGAGGAGGAGCAGGAATGGATCGCTCGTCTTTCCGCCGGAGACGAGTGCGCGCCGCACTTGCTTATAGAGCGGAATCTCAGGCTAGTGGTATATATCGCGCGGAAATTTGAAAATACGGGCGTATGCATTGAAGATTTGATATCCATAGGTACGATAGGACTCATCAAAGCGGTCAATACGTTTGACGCTGCGAAGCGCATCAAGCTGGCGACATACGCGTCGCGCTGCATCGAGAACGAGATACTCATGCATCTTCGACGTACCTGCCGGCTGAAAATGGAAGTTTCGCTCGACGAGCCCCTGAACATCGACTGGGACGGAAACGAGCTGCTGCTGTCGGATATACTTGGCACGGAAGGCGATCTGATCGGCCGGGGCATAGAGGACGAAGTGGACCGAGAGCTGTTGCTTACCGCATTGCAGAAGCTCACCCCCCGGGAGCAAAAGATCGTGCAGCTTCGATTCGGCCTCAATACCGAACGGGAATGCACACAAAAGCAGGTTGCGGATATGCTGGGTATCTCACAAAGCTATATCTCCAGGCTGGAAAAACGTATCATTAAACGCCTGCGAAAAGAGATCGCGCGTATGGAATAATCGATAATATATAATAGGAATTGATATACAAAAAACTGCCGCAGCGTGAACTGCGGCAGTTATATGCATAAATGAGACCTATACATATTTCTGCATGTGCTTGAGCGCGTTTTTTTCCAGGCGTGAAACCTGCGCCTGACTGATGCCTATCTCACGGGATACCTCCATCTGCGTTTTTCCCTCAAAAAAACGCATTTGCAGTATACGCTGTTCTCTATCGCCAAGATGGTGCAGTCCCTGCGTGATGGCGATGCTGTCCAGCCAAAGCGCGTCGTTTACTTTCGAATCGCCGATTTGATCCATCACGAATATGGCGTCCCCGTCGTCGTGATAGATGGGCTCGTACAAAGAGATGGGGTCCTGTATGGCGTCCAGTGCGAACACGATATCCTCCTCGGATATGGATAGCTCCTTCGCGATCTCCGCTACGGTGGGTTCGCGGGAAAGCTCGTCCATCAGCCGCGTACGCGCCTGCAGCGCTTTATAGGCGGTATCGCGCAGGGAACGGCTGACTCGTATTGTGTTGTTATCTCTGAGGTGCCTCCTTACCTCGCCGATGATCATAGGTACGGCATAAGTGGAGAACTTGACGTCGTGGGACAGATCGAAGTTATCCAGCGCCTTAATCAGGCCGATACAGCCTACCTGAAACAGATCGTCCATCTGCTCGCCGCGATTGGCAAAGCGCTGTATGACGCTGAGCACCAGACGGAGGTTGCTGCGCAGGAATTCATCGCGCGCGGCGGTATCGCCCTCCTTGACGCGCAGCAACAGAGCGCGCATCTGCTTCTGTGTCAGTACCGGAAGCTTGGACGTATCCACGCCGCATATTTCCACCTTGTTGAGCGCCATAAGAGATGTCCCCCCGTCCTTTATGAGTTCGCGTCGGTACTTTCTATCATTGCCGAAGCCGCTCATTTTATCCGGGACGGCAGCGCCGTTCATAGCATTTAAAAACCTGCAAA
This sequence comes from Bacillota bacterium, assembly GCA_023396535.1. Taxonomy (GTDB): domain Bacteria; phylum Bacillota; class Clostridia; order Christensenellales; family CAG-138; genus JAEWWD01. Next base: position 6,393 of record JAEWWD010000190.1, on the reverse strand, counting down.
AATCCCCTGAAAATCGAATAAATCCCCTTTTTCGGCTTGCAAAGAGGGATAATTTCCCATATAAATTTATCTTGCCGTGCGATCTGACTATTTCGCAACTCAAGCGCATAGCCTGTGGATAAGGGGTGAAAAATGCGCATGGCAAGGCGTCCTGTAAAATCCCGAAAGCGGCAGGCAAAACCGTGGAAACCATCCAGGTGGAAGCGAGCGCTTTTGGGCGCGCTGGATCTTCCAGTGGAGACGGAACCTACGGTACCCAAGCTGACGATGGTTGGCCGTGGGGATCTTCTCGTGGAAAACCATAAAGGCGTGCTGCAATACGACAAATCCAACGTACGGCTGCTGACGCACGAGGGCGTACTGCATATCACAGGGGAGAACCTGGAGTTGCTGGAGCTTGCTGTCGGCCGCGCATATGTGCGGGGGAGGTTGGCGGGCGCGTTGTATACGGACTAGACAAAACGCCCGGGGTGGATAACATGTGGAATTCTCTATGCGGATATGTTATGATACGACTAGACGGCCTGGGGCTTGAACGCATGCTGAATCGCATGCTGCAGGCCGGTATGCCGGTGTGGAACGTGCGGCGCGAGGGTCGCGCCCGCATGACGGCGGAGATTCGCGCAAAGGATTTTCTGAGGCTTCGCGCGCTGAAAAAAGGCGCGCGTTGTCGCATTCATATCGTTGAGCGGCACGGCGTATCGTTTGTGCTTGCGCGGTTTCGTTTCCGCAAGCTGCTGCTGGCAGGCGCTATGCTATGCTTTCTTGCAGTACTGGCGGCGCAGACCCGCGTGTGGCTGATCCGGGTGGACGGATGCTCGCGCGTGCCGGAAGCAGTCGTGCTGCGCGCGCTCGATTCTGCGGAGGCGGCGGTAGGTATGCCGCGCGCACAGGTGAAGGCGTCGGTTCTTGGGCAGGCCGTACGCGCTTATGACGATCGGATTGCGTGGGCGGGTGTGAGGATCGAAGGCATTACGCTGCATGTGCAGGTCGTGGAGGCGGAGCCCATCCCCGAGCGGCCGGATAAAAGCGTGCCTGCCGACGTTGTTGCGAGGAAGGACGGAATTATCGACCGCGTAACGGCTCTTTCCGGCAAATCCAGCGTTTCCCCGGGAGACGCGGTACGCGCCGGGGATATCCTGATCCGCGGGGATATCACGCGCGAGGGCGGGGCGCAGCGCGTATTGGTTTACGCCGAGGGCGAGGTAATCGCGCAGGTGTGGTATACTGAAAGCGTCACGCTGCCCTGTACACAGGAACGGCTTATGCGCAGCGGAAGAACCGCTTCCTACCGTACGCTGTTTCTTGCGGGGCTGCCCGTATACCGTTCCGCGCAGGCATTTGCGGAATATGAGCTGGAGAATACGGGCGAGACGGCTATAACGGGGTTGATACTGCCTGTGCGGCAGGTTACGGGCATCTGTTATGAGCTTACGATGCAGCAGTTGCCCGCGCCAAAGGAAGAGGTGCTCGCGGAGGCAATGTTCCGCGCGGAGCTGCAGGCGCTGGATGCCGTACCCAAGGAAGCGCGCATACTGAAGAAGAGAAGCGAAACGAGCGAGCTGCCCGATGGCAGCATACGCGCAACCGTTGCCATCTGTACCGAGGAGCAGATCGGCATTTCCCGTTCTCTGGGGTAGAACAATTTGGCCTGGAGCGAGAAACTACGATTCCCCGGATTGACAAAGCGAAAGGCAGGACTTTGATTGAACGAAATCAGCAGCATACAGGACGAGCAGGTCACGGAGCCCCAAAGGACTCAGACATTTCTTCCTGTACAATCCATGGACGAGCAGATACGGCTGTTTGGCGTGTTCGATGAGAATCTTGAAATATTGCAGGCGGAAACAGGCGCGCGCATCAGTACCGCGACCGACTGCATCAAGGTGGAGGGCGAGCCGGAGGCGGTGGAGCTGTGCTCCATCGTGCTCGATAAGCTGCTGCAAATGCTCAGAAAAGGCGAGCCCATCAACAGAAGCCGAATCCGCTACGCGGTGGATCTTGCCAAGGAAGGCAACGCCGACATGATCGAGCAGATCATGGGCGATGTTATCGCGATCACCAACCGCGGCCGGCAGATCAAATGCAAAACGCTGGGCCAGAAGCGCTACGTGCAGGCGCTTAAGGAGTACGACCTGGTATTCGGCGTGGGTCCCGCCGGTACTGGTAAAACCTATCTCGCCGTTGCGATGGCCGTGCTTGCGTTTAAAAACAAAGAAGTGGACCGCATCATACTCACACGGCCGGCGGTGGAGGCTGGAGAAAAGCTGGGATTCCTGCCCGGCGACCTCCAGAACAAGGTGGATCCCTATTTGCGCCCGCTGCATGACGCGCTGAATGATTTTTTGGGCAACGAAACTTACCGCGGGCTGATGGAACGCGGGGCGATCGAGGTTGCTCCGCTGGCGTACATGCGCGGGCGGACGTTGAACAACGCCTATATTATTCTGGACGAAGCGCAAAACTGCACCATCGAACAGATGAAAATGTTCCTGACCCGGTTTGGCGAAGGCTCCCGCGTGGTGGTCACAGGGGATATTACGCAGATCGATCTCCCGCAGGATAGAAAAAGCGGCCTGATACACGCTCTTTCTGTGCTGGAGGATGTGGAAGGCATTTCACAGATTTACCTCACGCATAAGGACGTGGTACGCCACGATCTGGTGCAGCGCATCATTCGTGCGTATGAGAGGCGGAGAAGCTGATCGGTTACTCAAAGGAGGATGGCATGGCGCAAAGAGGGGAGAACAAAGACCGCATTGGACTTGTGCCGGCATTGATGCTGGCGCTGGTGTTCGCCATTTGCTATCTTTCGGCGATCGCGGCATTGACTCCCAAACGGTATGAAGTGGCGATTGACGCAGAAGCTACCCAGACCATTACATCGCCGCGTACAATAGTGGATGAAGCGGCGACCGACGCCCTGCGCGATGCCGCCCGGAGCGGTACAAAAACGGTTTACAAACTCGATCAAACGCTTGTTGAACAGTATACCGGGGAAGCAGAGCAGTTTTTTAACGATATCGGCGCTTTCCGGCTGGAGGCGGAGCAGCTTCGCGCCGCGCGCATAGCTGGCTCGGGGCTTAAAGCGGATGGTTCGCTTTCCGTCGAGGACTGGCAGAAGATTTTGTCGGAACAGGAACTGCAGCAGATGACCGCCCGCTTTGCAGTGGGGCTTTCCGATGAGGAGAGCTGGTGGCTGCTGCACGTGGAGGAGAGCGAGCTGCAGCGCCTGCAGGATACTGTACTGCCCAAGTTGAAAGTTGCCTTGCAAAACGGCTTGGAAGAACGGGTATTACCTGCCCGAAAGACGGCTTTTGTTCAGGAACTAAGTGCCACCAGTCTGTCCGATACGCTTAAGGCAGTCGGACAGAAAGCGCTCGACGCTTTCCTCAGGCCTACGTTTGTACCCGACGATGAGGCGACCAATCAGGCGCGCGAGGAAGCTGCCGCCGCCGTAAAGCCTGTAGAGGTGAAGCGCGGCGACATAATCGTCCGCCAGGGGGAAGCGGTTACCCAACAGCAATTTGAATTGTTGAGCGAACTGGATCTCGTACGCTCCCATCGAACGGACGCTATGCTGGATCTTGGCGCCGCGCTGTATCTGATCTGTTTGTTTGCGGTATTCGCTGCGTATCTTATGCTGTACAGGCGGCGCACTGTGGCGAGCAGGAAGCATATGCTCATACTATCTGTCATGCTGGCGCTGACGGTACTGCTTGCGTTTGGCCTGCAGGCTCTGGACGGGCGCATCACGCCCAGCCTGATCGGCGTTATGCTTATCGCGCTGCTGGTGGACGGGCACATCGCCATGGCGGCAAACGTTCTGCTCGCGTTTTACATTGGCTGGATGGCCGGCGGACAGGGTTCCGGCATGCTGGGGTTTGATTCCGTCGTTATGACGGCGTCTATGTTGGCGGGCGGACAGGTCGCCGTATATTTGCTGCGCGGCTGTCAGAAGCGGGGTACCATCATTACCGCCGGTTTGTTTTCCGGCCTTGCGGCGGCGCTGGTTATTTTAGCGGCATATGTGATGGCCGGACGTTCCGTTGGCAACATACTGATTTCCGTAGCATGGGCGTTGGGCAGCAGCGTGCTTTCCGCCGTGCTGGTTGTAGGCTCCTTATCCCTGTGGGAAAACGCGTTCGACGTCGCCACCAGCGCACGTCTGAGCGAGCTCAGTAACGCCAACCATCCTCTGCTGCGTCAGCTTATGACGGAAGCGCCCGGCACCTATCATCATTCCATGATGACGGCGGCGCTTGCGGAAAGCGCGGCGGAGGCGGTGGACGCCGATCCTCTGCTCGCGCGCGTCGGCGCGTATTACCACGACGTTGGCAAACTGCGTCGGCCCCTGTATTTCAAGGAAAACCAGAAGCCGGGTGAAAATATACACGATACGCTCCCGCCTGCGGAGAGCGCTGCCATCATACTCGCACACCAAAAGGATGGCGTGATTTTGTTGAACAAGCACAAAATGCCATCCGCTGTCGTGCAGATCGCTTTCGAACATCATGGCACCACCATCGCCGCCTATTTCTACCAAAAGGCGGTGCGTGAGAACGGCGGCAGGCAAATTCCCCAAAAGAATTTCCGTTACCCCGGCGCGCGGCCCAGTACGAAAGAAAGCGCGATCGTGCTGCTGGCGGATAGCTGTGAGGCAGCGGTAAGGTCGGTCGATTCCCCGTCGCGTGAAGCCGTTGAGGAGACTGTGGAGAAAATCATTAAAGGGAAAATGGACGACAGCCAGCTTTCCGCCGCTCCGTTGACGCTACGGGAACTGTACCTGATACAACAGAGCTTCTTGCGCACGTTCAGTGGGTTGCTGCACGAGCGGATCGCATATCCCGAACTGCATATCGGGGAGGCGCAGCGTGATTAATATCCGCGACGACTCAGGCATGCTGGATGCTGAAAAGATCCGGTGCGTCGAACAAGCAGCTTTAGCTGCATTACTTCTGGAGGTTAAGAAGGGGCGTATCGATATAACGGCGGTGAAACCCGCGCGCATACGCGCGCTGAATCGCGCGTACAGGGAAATTGACCGTGTGACGGATGTATTGAGCTTCCCTGCGGTGGAGGAGGGCGATACTCCCGCGGATGGATTTTGGGGAGATATCGTACTCTGTCCCGCACGTGCGGAGGAACAGGCGAAGGAATATGGGCATTCTATTGAAAGAGAGCTCGCGTTTTTAACGGTGCACGGCATGCTGCACCTGTTTGGCTTTGATCACATACTGCCTGCGGATGAGGCGCTTATGATATCTGAACAAAGGCGGATATTGGAAAGGATGGGAGTATCCCGATGAAACGAACCATACATGATCTGGAGATAAAGAATTTGCTGCGCATGGCGAACGAAGCCATGGATCGCGCATACGCGCCCTATTCCGGCTATCGCGTGGGAGCCTGCCTTAAGGGCGCATCCGGCGCGTATTATTTGGGTTGCAATGTGGAGAACGCTTCTTATTCAGCTACCAACTGCGCGGAGCGTACGGCGTTGTATAAAGCGGTATCGGAGGCGGAGCGCAGTTTCGATGCGCTTGCCGTCGTATCTACCGGGGATCAGACTACGGTGCCCTGCGGCGTCTGCCTTCAGGTTCTAAGCGAGTTTTGCGAGGGGGATATGCCCGTCATATGCGCAAACCGCAGCGGGCGATATCAGGTATATGCGTTGGAAGAGTTGCTGCCGCGTCCGTTCTCGGCCAAGGAAGTAAAATGACAGCCAATTCTTATAAAAGCGGATTTATTTCCATCATAGGTTGTCCGAACGTGGGGAAATCCACGCTGCTCAACCGATTGGTCGGCCAAAAAATAGCTATCGTTTCTCCGCGCGCACAGACGACGCGCAACCGTATTACAGGCGTGTTGACGCGGCAGGGGTATCAGATGGTATTTCTGGATACGCCCGGCGTAGCGGCGCCAAAGAACCGTCTCGGGGAATATATGCGCCGGGTGGCGTATGCAGCGCTCGATGAAGTGGAGGCCGTACTGTACCTGGTGGATCCAATCAACGGACTGCGCGAGCGGGACGAGGCGCTTGTGGAGCGTATCAAACAGGCCAAAGCGCCTAAAGTCGGCATAATCAATAAAATTGACGCCGCGTCTCTTGAGCAGGTGGAGGCGGCGGAGGCCTTTTTTTCCCGCGCGGGATGCTTTGATCATGTTCTGAGAATCAGCGCGCAGGACGGCGCGGGCGTGGACAAGCTTGAGGAACTGCTGCGCGGATATCTTGTCGAAGGGCCGCAGTATTTTCCGGACGATATGGTCACCGATATCCCCGAGCGTTTGCTTTGTGCCGAACTTATCCGCGAAAAGGCCCTGTTATTGCTTCACGAGGAGGTCCCGCACGGCGTGGGTGTGGAGGTGGACCGTATGTCCGTCCGCCCGGAC
>JAEWWD010000314.1 GCA_023396535.1 Bacillota bacterium | reverse complement strand
CTCGGCTATATAGCGGGTAATTTCATCGATGCCGCCGCCGGTAATGGAAACGATCTTGTTCTTTTCCGCCGTAGGCTGTATCACCAGGGGGCCGCCCCATCCGCCTTTGCCTTTTTGGATCTTTATCGCTTTATACATGTCAGTTCCCCCTCTTCTTCATGAACATCACGGTGAGACGTTCGGTCACAATACCCCTGATCAGTATGACGATGACGCCCACTATAAAATAGCGGATTGCAAGGGGCCCCAGGTTGTATTCCAGCGTGGTGATGCCCGCCGCGATGCCGCCGTAAACGAAGTATTCGCCGGGATTCGCATGCGGGAAGAGGCCGGTAATGGGGTGGCAGAAAGACACAGCAGCGTCATAGAAGGCAGGCTTGTATTTTTCATCAACAAACCGGCCGAATGTATAAGCCATAGGATTACACAGTATGAACATGGATAACACGGGCAATACGGTATACCGCAGCAGGAAAAACTTGCTGCACGCGCGGGCGAATTTGTTGACCTTTTCCTCGCCGATCATGCTGACCAGAGCGTTGACGAACGTAATCAGAACGATCAGAGTGGGAATAATGCCGGTAACAAAGCCCATGAACGTCTGGCCGCCCAGGTTAAACAGGTTGATGAAACCTTCGGCAAGCTTGGCTAAAAAGTCCATAATGAAACCCCCTCATTTTAGTTTCTTATACCGGCCGGGTGAAAAACGGTTGGTTGCCTCCCCTCTTTGCAATTGTCCGGCCTGGAAATATTGAGCAAGCGGTCGCTGACCGCCGTGCAAAAATCGAATGGAAATTAAGCGATATGCGGTACGGTGACACCCGCGCCGTCCTGAGAAGAATCTTGCGCGTCCTCTTCTCCATAAGCAAGGGCCTGCTCAGCCTCCCTGCGAAAACGCAGATCCAGCGCTTCCACAGCCTGTATGAGCGCGCCCTTCTTTTTACTGAGCACCGTCGCGTCGTACGGGTGACGTTTTCTGTAGCGGCGAAGCTCCTTCGCATCCAGTTCGATGCCGACCTTCCTGATCTGGTTAAGCGTTAAGCCAACATAATCGGATATATCCTTGAACTGGGCAAATATCGTATACCCTTTCATGGTTTTGCATGCGACTACCCGATCCATGTTTCTGTCATAGGAAAGGATGAGTATTTCTCCCTGCCGCAACCCGCTTTTGCGCTGCCCAACGCCAATAACGCCGCTTCCCAGCATGCGTTTGACCGTTTTCTGATAATGGCGCACCTGCACAAATGATAAAAGCATTTGTATGGCCATGAGCGCGAATATTGCAAGAAATATCCAGGCATTTGGGGAATTCATACGCGGCGCTCTCCTTAATTCAATATGTCTGTAATAGCTTAAGCGGATTTGTTTTTTCTTATGTAAGCATTCTATATTATTCATTTGTAAAAGTCAATATGCTATAAGAAAAGTATCGAATCAATATTTTATGCTCGAAATAACACGATAACGGCATATTTTCTATTTATATAGCTACCTTTTGCAAATATAATTTTTACATAAGTAAATATTTCTATTCATTTATAGCTTTTTCCTGGCCGAACATTATTTCTTTTGTTCATTCTTTAACAATCTTGTGTTCCATAGAATAGGCAATACTCCGGAGTGAGCCCCCTCTTATAATGAGCATCCATTCGCATTTTATAGGCCGTTGCTGTAAAAGGCTATAGAAGGACGCCAAATATATGGTACTATAGTGAAAAACCCCGCCATCCGGCCGGGGCATTCGATACGACAGGGAGGACCTATGAAAAAACACATCGTCTGTCTGGGAGATTCCAATACACACGGAAAATGCGCGGATAGAGCCGACTGCGCGGATACCGGACGTTCCCCTCTTCGTTTCAATGAGGAAGAACGCTGGACCTGCCTGCTTCAAAAAGCCCTTGGCGATCAGTACCTTGTCATTGAAGAAGGACTCAGCGGCCGCACGACGGTATTCGAAGATCCGCTTTACGAAGGCATGTCGGCGCTTTCCTATCTGGAGCCATGCCTGAAAAGCCACGAGCCGGTGGATCTTCTCATCATCATGCTGGGCGTCAACGATACAAAGGAACGATTCGGCGCATCCGCCGTCTGCATCAGCCGCGGGCTGGACAGGCTCATCAAAAAGGCAAAATTGACGACCTATTGGACCACGGCGCCTAATATACTCGTCATCTGCCCGCCGCCGTTCGACGACCGTGTGGAAACCGCGCCCACCGCGGGAACCATGGGAAAGGGCTGCGCGGAAAAATCCCGGCAGCTTTCGCCGGAATATCAGCGCGTCGCCAGGGAAAACGGCTGCCGCTTCCTTGATTTAAACGGAATAATACAATATAACACCATCGACTTCATGCACATGACGCGCCTGGGCCACGCCGTACTGGCCGAGCGGCTCACAGCGATGGTGCCGGGGTTACTCTGATAACAAAAAACCGTTCGTATGGTACAATTCAAGAAATTCCCGCAGGGAATTTCTTCCGCCATTGTTCATTATGCATTCTTCATTTTTCATTGAAATAGGGGCCATTCCGGCCCCTATTTAAGCGTTACGATGGTTACGCCCGCATCGCCCTCGCCATAATTGCCCAGGCGATATTCCTTCACCTTGGGGTGACGGCGCAGGTACTCCTGTATGCCCTTGCGCAGCGCGCCGGTACCCTTGCCATGGATAATCTGAATTTCCTGACGTCCGTTGAGCACCGCGTCGTCAATATAACGATCCACTTCCATGAGCGCCTCGTCCACCAGTCTGCCGCGCACGTCCAGCGCAAGACCTGCGGGCGCCCGGCTCAGGTCCAGTGTCAGTTTGCCGCCGGAGGCCGACGGCTTGATGGGATCCTCAATGATCCGCAGATCATTCAACCGCGCCATCAGCTTGATGACGCCCGCCTGTACCTGCACCTCGCCGCGCGCGTCGGCGGATTTGAGCACGGTCGCGTTCTGGCCTATGTTCAGCACGCGGACGCGGTCGCCCGGCCGTACGGATGCGGGCGCGCTACCGCCGCGCTCCGCCTGCGCAAGAGGATCGGACAAGGCCTCCTCCTGTTTGCGCGCCACGTCGCGCGCGTGTTGTATGGCCCGCTCCACCTGCCGCGCGTCTATATTCTTCACGTTGCGTAGCGCGACGATGGCCTGTTCCATTTCCTCGCGCGCAGTCCGCACGATAGCGCGCGCTTCTTCCCTGGCTTTGGCGCGCAGCGCGGATTTTTCGCTTTCCAGCCGTTTCTTCTCCTCCTCCACCTGCGCGTGGAGGCGCTGCAGTTCATACCGAAGCTCCTGCGCCTGCAGCTTTTCCTGCTCGGCACGGAGTTTTTGATCCTGCGCACTTTGTATGACGTCCTCAAACTGCACATCCTCCCGCTTGAGAAAGGCGCGCGCGCTGTCTATCATTTGATCCGACAGCCCTAACCGGGACGCGATCTCGAACGCGTTGGACTTGCCGGGAATTCCCACAAACAGGCGATACGTCGGGCAAAGCCTGTCAACGTCGAATTCCATGGAGGCGTTCTCCATGCCCGGCCGGGTCAGCGCAAACGCCTTGATCTCGCTGTAATGCGTGGTGGCCGCTGTGATGCAGCCGCGCGCATGCAGCTCCTCCAATATACTCATGGCGAGCGCGGCGCCCTCCACCGGATCGGTGCCCGCGCCGAGCTCGTCGAGCAACACGAGGGAGCGCCCGTCCGCGTCGCGCAGTATATCGACGATGTTCTTCATATGCGACGAAAACGTGGATAGGCTCTGCTCGATGGACTGCTCGTCCCCGATATCCGCAAATACGTTTTCGAACGCGCGCAACCGTGTCCCCTCCGCAGCGGGCACGAACAGCCCCGCCTGCGCCATCAGCGTCAGAAGGCCGATAGTTTTAAGCGTAACCGTTTTTCCGCCCGTATTGGGACCGGTAATGATCAGCGTGTTGAACGTATCGCCCAGCCAGACGTCCACCGGCACCACGCTTTGCGGGGGTATCAGCGGATGCCTGCCCGCTTTGATTTTAACAGGGGTATCGGCGTCCAGCACCGGGCACACCGCGCGCATGTCCCGCGCGAGACCAGCTTTCGCGAATATGAGGTCCAGCTCTCCCAATATGCCTATGCTTTCGTACAGCGCGTCCGCATAAGGCTCGACCATGGCGGTAAGGCCCGCCAGCACGCGCTCGATTTCCTCTTCTTCCATGCTCAGGAGCTTTTTGAGCTCGTTGCCGAGTTCCACCACCGCCATAGGCTCAATAAACAGCGTCGCGCCGCTGCCGGACTGATCGTGTATTAGCCCCGGCACGAACTGCCGCGCCTCCTGCTTGACTGGCAGAACGAACCGCCCGTTGCGGATGGTGATGATGGGTTCCTGTAGATATTTCTGGAACGCAACGCTTCTGACCATGCTGTTCAACTTGTCCCGCGCGCGCTCGTTGACGGAGCGCATCTGCCGCCGGATATCCGCAAGCGCCGGAGAAGCGGCGTCAGCCACCTCATCCTCGCTCAGGAAACAGCGATCGATTTCCTCCTCCACGCCGCGATGCGCCACAAGCTGCCCCGCCATGTGGGCAAGATGCCCCGTCGCCTCGCCCTGCGTCAGGCGTTCGCGCGCTGTGCGACTGGCGCGCAGGCACCGCGATGTGGCGAGAAGCTCCCGTATGCTCAGCGACAGCGCCGCATGGATGCGTTTGAGCGTGGGGCGCACGTCGTCAAAGCCCTCTATGGGACTTTGCCCTCCCCGGATGAACACGCTTTCCGCTTCCGAAGTCTGCTGCAAAAGCGTGCGCGCATCCGAAGCATCCATGGCGGGATGCAGCGCGAGCGCATTGCCCCTGCCCACCTCGGAAGCGGCAAAACCCGCCAGTCGAATACGGATTTTATCAAATTCCAATACGTTTAATACGCGGTCTTCCATATTATCTCCTATGAGTTGCAAGACTGTTCGTTACTACTGCAGCCCTCGCGCCCAATGCCCGCGCGTATCGCCGCGGCGGGCGGGGCTTGCGCCGCACAGCGCCGCACGCGCCGCGCCGACGCGTTCAGCTACTTCCTCCGGCGTCTCATATACGAATTCCAATGCCGCGCATCCGATTTGCGGCAATTCGCACAGCACATCCAACAGATCCAGTATAGCGCAATTCCGCACGCGTGTCAGGCACCCTTGCCGCATGCGCACAGGATCAAGCGAAAAAACGCGCCCGGCTTCATCGCGCAGGGAACCGCCCCCAAGCGCTCCGCAATCCCGGCAGCCGTCTTCCCTGCGGTACGGACAGTGCCGCAACTGCATGAGCTGCGCGCGGCCATAGGTATACAGGCCCGTTTTGCGCTGTTTGAGCAAATCCCGAAGCTGGGGCTTGTTCAGTTCCAGCGATACAAGCACGCGATCGAATCCCAGCTCATGAAGCTGCGCGACGGCCTGTGCGTTTGCGGCGTTGCATAAATACCCGGCTATGCGCTCGCCCGCGATCAGCAGCGACTGCCCCGCGTTCTGCGCAACGCCGCCGTCCACCAGCCCGCTTTGGAATATATCCCGCCACGCGGCCTGCTCCCCGCCCGCAAAATCCGCAGCGGGCAACTGCAGCAGCAGGCGCCTCCCATCTTTACGGAAATTCTGCAGCGCGTCAAACTCTTCCCGCGCGCCGTCCATGCGCCTTGATTCCAGTGCCACGATATCCGCGCCCGCCTGAAACGCAGCGGCTGCACGCTCTGCATCCGGCACAACGGAGAGAACCTCGCCCGCACTGGTTTCCCCGGCGTCCGGCAAAACCGGCATCACCGTCCGAGACGCTTTCCGTCTTACGTGCAATGCGTCGCAGAGCGCTTCCACCGCCTGCCTGCGCATCTCATTCAGCGCCGATACCGATACGAACGCCGGGGCGGGCATCGTAAGGGCGCAGTTACGCAGCTCAAGCGGCGTATCGCCCAGCCGCGCTATTTGTGCGATATATCGTTGCGTATCCGGCGCTTTCTTTGCGGCCTGCACGATATCGCCCCATACCGTCGCTTCCCGCCCGCCGAGAAAAAATGTCAACGCCGCGCGCTCACCCACGACGAGTTCCAGTTGCCCGTCCACAAGCCGTTTGCGCCGTTCCCCCCGATAGGTTTCGCGCAGCCCGTCCAGCACCGCGTCGTCGCTGAACAATTCTCCTCTTGCGTTTGCCGGAACGTCCGCGCCATAAAAATAGCCGGTATCGACGCCGCGGTCGAATATGCGGCGCATGAGGGCGAGTTCCTTTGAAAGTTCAGACTCAGGCGCGCCGTCGATGGCCATGCGGTAGGCGCGCGTCATGGCGGCCACATATTCCGGCCGTTTCATACGCCCCTCCAGCTTTAGCGAGGTTACGCCGGCGTCTTTGAGTTCGTCCACATGGAACAGCATGCAAAGATCAACGAGACTCAACGGATATCCCTGCCCGCCGTCCTCGACGGCATAGGGCTTACGGCAGGGCTGCGCGCATTCACCGCGATTTCCGCTCCGCCCCCCCGCGAGAGAGGAAAACAGGCACGCGCCGGACATGGCAGTGCAAAGCGCGCCGTGACCAAAGCATTCGATCTCCACAGGGCTGGTACGTTTCAGCTCCCGTATCCGGTCAAGAGAAAGCTCCCGTGCAAGCACCGCGCGGGATATCCCAAGCTGAGCGCACAGCTTCAGCCCGTTTTCATCGTGCACGCCCATCTGCGTGCTCGCGTGCAGCGGCAAATCCAGAAAATTGGCCCGCACCATGCGGATGAGCCCCATATCCTGCACAATCAGCGCGTCCGCACCCGCTTCGTATAAAAAACCGGCGTAGTCGAGCGCGGCGGAAAGCTCCCGGTCCAGCAGCAGCGTATTGAACGTGACATATACCTGTACGCGGCGCTCGTGGCAATAATCGAGCGCCCGAACGAGCTCTTCCTCTTCAAAATTGCCTGCGAAGCGCCGCGCGCTGAACGACTTCCCGCCGAGGTATACGGCGTCCGCCCCGTTCTGTACCGCGGCCGTCAGTTGCTCCCACGCGCCGGCGGGAGAGAGTAATTCCAGCGCATCCGCCATATGCACCTCCATCGTTATAACCCGCTGCTATTGAAAAAGCGGGCCTGGCAAACTGGCCCGGCCCGCTCTACATGCAGTTACGCCTCTCAGAGCGTTTTCAGGAACGCCCCGATACGGTCCATCGCGACTTTAATCTTTTCCAGATCCGTCGCATAGCAACAACGCACATGCCCCTCGCCGGCGGACCCGAACGCGGAGCCGGGGATGACGACGACCTTCTGTTCCGCCATGAGTCTGTCGCTGAATTCCTCACAGGAAAGCCCGGTGGAACGGACGGAGGGGAAAACGTAGAACGCGCCTTCGGGTTCGTTGCATGTTAGTCCCAGCGCGTTGAACGCATCCGCTATGTAGCGCCGGCGCTTGTCGTATTCGTCGATCATATAGCGTGTATCGGCCCAGTCGTTCTTCAGGCCGCGCTCAATAGCGACGACGCCCGCGACCTGTGCGGTATTCGGCGCGCAAAGCATGGTAAGCTGGTGCACCTTGGTCATGGCGCCAACAAGCGGCTGAGGGCCTACGGCATAGCCAAGGCGCCAGCCCGTCATGGAAAACGCCTTGGAAAAACCGCTGAGCAATATGGTCCGCTCCCGCATACCAGGTATGGAAGCGAACGACGCATGGCGCTTTCCGTTAAACGTCAGCTCGGCATAGATTTCGTCCGTTATGACCAGTATATCCGTATCCTTGAGCACTTCCGCAATCGCCTCGAGATCCTTGCGCTCCATGATGCCGCCGGTCGGATTGTTGGGGTACGGGATGAGTACGGCCTTTGTGCGCGGCGTAATCGCGGCGCGCAAAGCGTCGGGCATGAGTTTGAATCCCTGTTCCTGCGTAACGGGAATGGTCACAGGTACGCCGCCCGCCATACGGATGCTGGGCGTATAGGAAACATAGGTGGGCTCGGGCAGTATAACCTCGTCTCCGGGATCGAGTATGGCGCGCATGGCAAGGTCTATCGCCTGGCTGCCGCCAACGGTGACAAGCACTTCCCCGGCGGAATACCCCTTTATATCGAAGCGTGCTTCAAGATACTTCAAAATAAGCTCGCGGAGTTCCGGCATGCCTGCGTTGGAAGTATATGGAATGCGGCCGTGGGAAAGCCGCCTGAGCGCTTCTTCCCGAATACCTTCGGGAGTTGCGAAATCAGGCTCGCCCACGCCGAGGCTGATGCAGCTGTCGTCAAGAAAATCGAAGTACTTACGTATACCGGAGGGCGGTATCTCCTGCACGACTTTGGAT
>JAEWWD010000307.1 GCA_023396535.1 Bacillota bacterium | reverse complement strand
CGTTCACGTCGTCCGCGCCGTAGCAGCGCACTTTCGCGCGGTCCCCGGTGGAATAGGACTTCTCAAAGAGCACCTTCAGTTCGCCGGTATAATACTCATACTCCGTTTCCACCAGCGTAAAACCGTTGATGCGGGAAATAATTGTCGCCGCGTCCTTGCCGAGGCCGTTCAGAATGACCTGCAGGGGCGTTTTGCGCACCTTGTTGGCCGTTTTCGCTATGCCGATGGCGCCTTCGGCCGCGGCAAAGCTCTCGTGCCCGGCCAGGAATGCGAAGCACTTGGTCTCTTCACGCAGCAGCATGGCCGCGAGGTTGCCGTGGCCCAGGCCGACGCTGCGCTGATCCGCAACGGAGCCGGGGATGCAGAACGCCTGCAGGCCTATACCCAGCGCTTCGGCCGCTTCCGCCGCGGTTTCGCAGCCCTTCTTGATGGCGATGGCCGCGCCTACGGTGTAGGCCCAGATGGCGTTTTCAAACGCGATGGGCTGTATGCCGCGCACGATGCCGTCCACGTCCACGCCCTTGGCCTTGGTGATGGCCAGCGCGTCCTCCAGGCCGTTGATGCCGTATTCGGCAAGCACGCGGTTGATCTTCTCTATTCTTCTTTCGTATCCTTCAAATGTGATCATTTGGCGTATCCCCCTCTCACTCGTGACGCGGATCGATAACCTTGACGGCTTCCGCGAAACGGCCGTAGGTGCCGATGTTCTTCTCATACGCTTCCTTGGGATCGACGCCCTTCTTGATGGCGTCCATCATTTTGCCCAGGGAAACGAAGCGGTAGCCTATGATTTCGCCGTTCTCGTCGAGGCCTATGCCGATGACGTAGCCTTCCGCCATTTCCAGATACCGCGCGCCCTTGCACTTGGTGCCGTACATGGTGCCGATCTGGGACCGGAGGCCCTTGCCCAGGTCTTCAAGGCCCGCGCCGATGGGCAGGCCGTCCTCGGAAAAGGCGCTCTGCGTGCGGCCGTAGGCGATCTGCAGGAACAGCTCGCGCATGGCGGTGTTGATGGCGTCGCATACGAGGTCGGTATTGAGCGCCTCAAGTATGGTCTTGCCGGGCAGGATTTCCGCAGCCATGGCGGCGGAGTGCGTCATGCCGGAGCAGCCCAGCGTTTCCACCAGCGCTTCTTCAATGACGCCGCCCTTGACGTTGAGCGTCAGCTTGCACGCGCCCTGCTGCGGCGCGCACCAGCCCACGCCGTGGGTAAGGCCGCTGATATCGGTAATCTGTTTCGCTTTAACCCATTTGCCCTCTTCGGGGATGGGCGCGGGGTCATGCTTGGCGCCTTTTGCGACGCAAACCATTTCCTCCACTTCACGGGAGTATTGCATGCTAAAAAACCTCCTTCTGTTATACGAATGCGTATGTGTCAACGCGGGGCCGCAAAGCGCAAAACGCACGGCGCCGCCTTGTCTTCCCCCATTGCGTTATGTTATAGTATAGCATGCATGTATACGGCGCTTCCACCTATTTTTGTGTCATTTCCGTGCCATACTGATAAAGATTTATCGGGTTCTATGCGGGGAGGTTATATCATTGGCTCTGTTATTATCGCTGCTTTGTTCCCTTGGCTCCGCATACCTTCTCTACGACCGGTTCCTGCTCGAAGGGGCGCTCTACGCCTATCTGCCGCAGTTTGCGGCCACGGCGGCGGCGCTGGTGGGGCTGATCATCGCGGGCATGGAATACCGCGCGCGCAAAACAAAAAAGCAGCGGCGCGCGCCTATGGCGCTGCTGCTGCTCAATGCGTTTTTCGGGATTATAGCGACGGGGCTGTGGCTGTACACGCTGCTTATGCAGTAATCCGCCCTTATTCCTGCACGCCCACCATATTCCTGGCCCAGTAGCCCAGGCGAACCACCAGCAGCCCCGAAACGCACTTGATTATCTCGGTCATGTAACAAAGCGGATAAAGAAGCTCGATGTTCAGGCCGCTGTAACGCACCATCAGGTAGGTATAGGGAATGCACACGACCCAGGTGTATATGCTGTCGAACAGCATGGTCATGAATATTTTGCCGCCGGAGCGTATGGCGAAATAGCAGCAGTGGGCGACGGCGTTGAACACCATGTACAGTGCGCCTGTGCGAAGAAACACCGCCGCAAGATGGCGCACGTCGGCGTCCGCGTTGTAGATCCTCGGTATATATTCCGCGCACAGCGCAAGTACGCCGCCTATCGCGAGGCTGACGCAAGCGCTGAAGAATATCAGCTTCCACACCTGTTTTCGGGCAAGGGCGATATCGTTTGCGCCGAGCGCCTGCCCGATCATGATGGCTACGGCCATGCCCATTGAAAGATGGAACACGTTGAATAAATTCGTGATGGTGCTCGCGATGTTCAGCCCCGCCACGACCATAAGCCCGCAGGTGGAAAAAATCGCGGTAAGCGCGCTCATGCCCGTCGACCAGAGAAGCTCGTTGAGCAGGAGAGGCATGCTTTTCGCAGCAATATCCGCCGCAAGCTCTTTGCCTATGCGCAGCGTGCGGTATACGCCCTTCATAAAAAAGAACTTCTTATGGTTGGCGTGCGTGAATACCAGCACTACGCCCAATTCCACAAAACGGCTGAGCACAGTCGCGATTGCCGCGCCCGTTACGCCCAGCTCCGGAAAGCCGCATTTACCGAAAATGAGGAAATAGTTGAATACCACGTTGACGGCCACGGCCGCGAGACTTGCCGCCATGGGCAGCAGCGTTTCACCCGTTTCACGCAGGGAACTGCTGTAGCACTGCGCGAACGCGAAGGGGATCAAGCCCCACAGCATCACATGCAGATATTGCCTGCCGTAGTGCAGCATGGCGGCCGCGTCCGCGGCGCTGCCCTCCCCGGTCAGGTAGAGGGAAATCAGCGCGTCCGACCACCGCAGCAGTATCGCCCCGCAGAGGACGGTGATGACGAGCGCGACAATGAGCTTAAACCGGAATGTCTGCTTAAAGCCCTCCCAATCCCGCGCGCCGACGAATTGCGCGCCGTAGATTCCCGCCCCGGATACCGCGCCGAATATGGCCAGATTGAACACAAACAAAAGCTGGTTGGATATGGCCACGCCGGACATGTGTAAAGTCCCGACCGCCCCGACCATGACGTTGTCCAGCAGGCTGACGAAGTTTGAAACCGTGTGCTGCACGATGATCGGGAGTATGATCGCCAGCACGGTACGGTAAAATGGTTTGTCCCCCAAAAATGTGCCTTTGAAGCGGGGCCAGAGGCCGGGGGAAGCAAGGGAATTTTGCATAATGAGTCTACCTTTCAGGCAAAAAGGCCAGTCTTTTCATTATACATAGAAATACAAAGCTGACAAGCATAAATATTGGCAATAGCAGTCTCCATAAAAAAAAGCGGCGCGAACAGGGAATTCCCCCCTGCCCGCGCCGCGCTTTCATAGTTCCATTCCATTATCGAATATAGGGCCAAATAAAATCGTCCGCGCTCCCATAATGGGACCAAACGCATTCCCATACCTTCATCTGCCATTGCCCATTCTGTTTTTCAAATGTGATTATATTGCCATATACTTGTTTTGTAACATAATACACACGAGCCGCAGAGTCGGAGTACTCCATCACTTTCCAGTAATCTACTTCATCGATCATGTGCGTTTGTTCATACAGGCCTTCAAACTGCTGACCATATCTTGATGTAAGTATTTCACATCTTATAATCGACCCTGCCCAAAACAGAAACAAACAAAGAGCGATACCGATGAATATCTTCTTAATCATATTGCTTATCCCCGTTCCTTGAGCCCTCAAACAAACCTTCAGCCGCATGTTGGCCTACGCTCGCCCCAAGAATACCGCTAAGTCCAACATCAGTTTATTACCATTTGCAGGGATCAATATAAGTTAATGATGGACTTATACCTTTTGTCAATCTCTCATTTGATAACCAATCATAAATTCCTACCCGTAAGGCTATTTCGTATCTACGTTTTGTGTAACCGGCACATTGCCTGCGGCGCTTTTAGGCTTCTTGCGTGCGGGTTTTGAAACGGCGCGGGCAGGGGATATCCCCCGCCCGCGCCGCTTTATTGTCGCTCTGTTTATGCCTGCTGCAGCATCTGCTGCATTTGCTGCTCGTATTCGCTTACCCAGCCGTAATACAGCACCTGCGCGATTTCCTCCTGATTAAAGAATATGTTGTAGTCCTCCCCCAGATTGCCCTCCGGGTAAAGACAGGCCACATAGTCCCATTCCTTGTTCGCGGGCATCTGCGTTTGCCTGCGGCCGTATATCATCACGGGATGGGTACCGCCCTGTAAAAGAACCACCGTGCCAATAGGATAATACATACTCTGTTCCTCCTTGTGTGTTTTCTGTAATAGATTGCTTAAGAACCGTATTTCTTGTTCCGTCGTTATTGTCCGAGAAGTGCCTGTCTCTGCGCCAGAATTTCCAGCGGGTCGTACTTGGGCAGAAACGGCGATGAGAACTTATCTACCCTTTCAAGCGCTTCTTCATAGGAAACAGGCTCCGAATAATATATCTCTTCCGCAAGCTCACTAAGCAGCTCACTACCAATGTAGCTGCCCGCATAAGCGCCGACCGGCCCGGCTAACCCACCGACTGCACCGCCAATAAATCCGCCAAAGATTCCAGCGGCAGTCGTCAGTGTCGATAAACCTAGCTTTTTGTCCTCGTCATGTAAGTCCTGGTCAACTACCAATGCTAACCTAAGTGCATCAATAAACCCAGATGTTGCTGCTCCTCCTATTTCAAGGGCTTCTCCCGCTGCTCCTCCCACAACGCCGCCGTATGCCTCCGCATAATCGGCAACAGCTTGCATAGTTTCAATGTGATCGATATATTCGTCTACGTCCATATCCCGAATATATTTATTCGTATCAGACGCGACGTCATACGGCGTGGAACCGGCCGCCGGATTTTGTCCGTACTGCGGCAAAGGCATCATGCCTGCCGAATACCCGTTTGCCTGCGCAGATGCCTGATTGCTCTCCATCGCTCTTTTTACATCGGCTCTGCGGGCGGATTCTGCGTCCGACTTTTGTGCGGCCTGCCTGAACGCGCCCATACTGTTCGCAATCTGCCGTTTTCTGTCCACCTCCGCAAGAATCTCGTGAGGAGTAGCCGAATTTGCGGGGAAGCTCGAAAGCGCGGGGGTGCCGGACGCCCCGTACTGCGGCACCGGCATCAGGCCAGCCGGGAACCCGTTTGCTCGCGCAGCTTCCTGCCCGCTCTGCATCGCGTTTTTTACACTGGCTCTGCGTGTGGATTCCGCGTCCGCCTGTTGCGCCGCCAACCTGAACGCGCCAAAGCCATTTGCCGCCTGTTGCGCCGCGTTCCGCTTCTCAAGGATGTCATGAGGGTCCTGCGCATAGGGCATGCTGCCTCCCCACGGATTTTGCCCTGTTCCCAGCGTGCTTGCCCCGGGCAGGAAGGGAGATACGTATCCTGCCCAATCCGGTTTTTCCTTTGCGCCGTATTCCTGCGCAAGCTTTCGGATCACCTTTGTTTTGATACCCGGCTCATCGGCGGCGGCGCTCTTGGCTTTTTCCGCGCGCTCGTTCAGATAGTCCATATACGTCACAAACGAGTCGCCGCCCGAGAAATAGGGATCGGAAATGCCGCGAATATTCTGGTACTGTGTGCTTTGTGAGTAATGCGGGGCGGATACGTCGCGCATGCGTGCGTTCTTCTCGTTGTTGGAGTAGTGGGAGTCCGATATCCCATCCATACGGGCGTTGTATGCCCGTTGTGTCTGCGGGCCCCACACCCCGTCCGCTTTCACGCCAAGCATCTGCTGCATTTTTGCCACGGATTCCGAGTCCGTGACGCCCGGGGGCGTGGTGTAGCCATCCAATACGTACTTCTTTGCCATACTGTTCCTCCTTCTTATTTTGCTTTTGGGTATAAAAACGGAGCGGACAGGAGATATCCCCTGCCCGCTCCACAAGCCATCGGCAAAGTCCTGTGGGCTTTGCCGATGGGTCTTCTGTAGGTTAAAATGTCGCTCGTGGCGACATTTTTTCTGCCAATTTGACGCGCATGTCGTCAAATTGGATTATATATAAGGAGGTTTTCTTATCCACCCCCCAGCAAAAGATTTATTGATAACGACGCGGGCAGGGATTTCCCCTGCCCGCTCCGTTGATTATTCAGTTTATTACATTATTAATATAGGGCCACTCGAAGTCATTCTCCTTCAGACAGGCGTTTGCGGCTTCGCAGCTCCAGACATACGCAGACAAGCAGGGGGAGCAGAATACTCAGCACAGCCGCCGTTACACTTACTACGAAAAGCCCTGTCGCCAGCCACCCCTCCCTGTCTGCTTCTGTTAACGTGGACGTTTGAAAATTTACGGGGGAAAGCCCTGTAATCATAAAATCCACGCCTCTATACAGCCAGGAAGCAAAAAAGAGTATAGCGCCAAGGCTGACCCACTTGAGCATAACGATACCCTCCGTATCAAACCTGTCATATATCGAGGGAAGCCCACGCTGTCTTCTCAGGTAATCATAATACATAAAAAAAGTGAAGACAATTGTGAGCAAAAAGAATACGAATGCCAATGCGCGAAGCATGCCCGAAAAATCCTCTTCCGCCGCGCAATATACAGTTTTTACCGCCAGCCAAGGGATGGCAAACAATATCAGGCCAATCAATACAAAAACAATTTCATAAGTAGACCGTCTCATATACTCCGCTCCTTATCGTCGTTCTTATGGCGTCATCAATACGCCAGAGGCACAACGGCCAGCAGCGCCGTTTCGCCCTGTGTCATATCAAACAACAACAGGCGGTCCCGCTCAGCATCCACTTCCGCGTACCAGACGTTGCAGGCGTCGTTTTGTTCCTCGTCCTGTGGCGTTTCGTAGCGCGGCACATAGGGAATACCGCCCGCTCCGTTGGTTCGGTTCAATTTCATCATCTCATATAGGGCCACATGAAAGTATCCGCGCTCCCGCTGTTTGACCAAACGGTCTTTTCCCATTCCGAATACGTCCAGTCACCATCCTGCCTGGTAAACTTTAGTATATCGCCGCCAGACCTGTTACTGCTGACATAATAGACCCGGGCTGCGGGCGCGGAATAATCCAGCACCTTCAGATAATCTGACTCTCCAAGCATATGCGTTTGTTCCTGAAGACCCAGAAAC
>JAEWWD010000279.1 GCA_023396535.1 Bacillota bacterium | reverse complement strand
CTCCGTCCGGCCGCAGCGTGACCTCCCTTTTGCAGTCCAGCTTTGCGACGTAGAGCCCGGCGCGGCTCGCCCCGTCCCGCACTTCGATATTGGAACTTTTAACACCGCCGAACGACCAGATGTAGCCGAGGGCCTCCTCGTTTGACAAGCGGCCGATCATCTTGTCGTCGTGAAATACCGCCATGCCGTCCAGCTTGATTTCCTGTTCGCCGGTCCCGCCCGTTATCTTGATGATCGGCAGGACCGGCGCCGCGGCATCGTCCAGGAGCTGCTGAACAAAGTCGATCAGGCGCACCCGGTATTTCACGGATACTTCGGACAGGTCCTCGAACATCTCCCCCAGATATATGCCGGAAATCGGCGATTGGGAGAGCTCCGCCGTAAGTGCGGCTTCCGCGCGCCCGTCGACCACCACGAGGGGAACCTCCAAACGCGCCTTTTGGTCCCGCATGATCATATCCAAATGCTTTTTGATGCCCTGCTGCGCCAGTTCTATACCAAAGAGCCGTATCTGGTTGTGCTGGAACAGCAGCTTATTGTTGCTGTCCCGGTTGATTTTCGATAAACAGTTGAGCAGGGAATCGCCGACGGTATTCAGCACGATCGTCGAATCTCCGTCCGCAGGGCCGCTTCCCGCCGAACCGGATTCCCCCTGTTTGATATTTGCGCTCTGCACTGTAACGCTGACTTGGCCGGGACTGTCCGCCACGTCCATGGCCATGCCGGTCATGATGAACAGCTCGTTGAGCTCCTTGTTGTCCCAGCAGCCGGTCAGGAACATCGCAAGCATCAATGGCAGCAAAACGCCGGCCGCGACGCGTTTCCAGCGGGAGGGCTTCATGGCTCCGCTCCTTCCTCTTCGGGTGCATGCGGGCGAAGGGGCGGGATAAAGAGCCGCCCGCGCGTCGTGTCGCCCTTGGCGATGCCTTTGGGGCGCCTGACCATCGTCCACAGCGGCATGCGCACAAACGTATCCTTTGCCTCCTGGGCATCGTCGAAACGGCCGATATACGCTATGCCGAAGGATTCCAGCGTGGCCAGATGGATCAGCATGCCAAGAAAGCAGAAGACGACGCCGTAGAACCCTGCGAACGAGGCCAGCACCATCACGACCAGGCGGATCATCGTCGCCGCGTCGTTTTGGGTGGGCACCAGGAAGCCGGCCACCGCCGTGATGGCGACGACGATCACCATCGGCGCGCCCACGAGGCCGGCGCTCACGGCCGCGTCGCCCATGATGAGGGCGCCCACGATGCTGATGGCCTGGCCGACCGGACGCGGCAGCCGAACGCCGGCTTCGCGCAGTATCTCGAACGCGAACGCCATGATGATCGCTTCCACTAAAGATGGAAAGGGCGTTCCTTCTCGCGCCCTGGCGAAGGTGAAAAGCAGCGTGGTGGGGATCAGCTCCTGCTGGAACGAAACGAGCGCGATGTAGATGGCGGGCGCGAACACCGCGATGAAAAAGGCGATGTAGCGTATAAGCCGTATCATGCTCGCATACAGCGGCCGGTTATAATAGTCCTCGGATGTCTGGAAGCTTTCGGCGAAGAGCATGGGCGCGGTCAGCACGAAAGGCGTGCCATCCACAATGATGGCGACCCGCCCTTCCAATATCTTTGAGGCCACGACGTCGGGCTTTTCGCTGTATCCAATGGTGCTGAAGGGCGAAAAGGGCGCGTCCTCAATATATTCCTCGATATAGCCGGTCTCCAGTATGGATTCGACGTCGAGCTGGCCGATGCGGTATTTGACCATCTCCACCACCTTGGGGTTCGCAACGCCTTCGAGGTACATCAGGCATATGCCGGTTCGGGTCTTGCGGCCCACGATTATCTGCTCCACGTTCAATTTGCCGTTGCGTATTTTGCGCCGGATGAGCGAGGTATTGGTGCGCAGGTTTTCGGTAAAACCCTCCCGCGGGCCGCGCACCACCGATTCGGACTGCGGCTCGGAAACGGAGCGTTTGTCCCAGCCCTTTGATTCGATCACAAGCCCGCCCGCGCAACCGTCTACAAGCAGCACCGTGTCGCCCGACAGGCAGCCCGTCGCAAACTCCGGTATTGAGCGTACGATTTGGACGCCTGCGGCGCACAGTGCCTCCTGTTCCAGCACCTCCAGCAGGGCGGCCTTTTCCGGAAGCCTGCCGCCTCCCGTGCGCCAGCTGTTGAGTGGCCGCAGTACCGCGTCGGTCAGGGTGCTGTTGTTGACCATCCCGTCGATAAATACGAGCGCGCCTGAGAAAGCGTTGCCCGGCCCGAACCTGAACGGATGCACCTTCAGATCCTGCGCGTCACCCAACGCGGCCTTGAGGTTTTTTATGTTTTCCTGAAGCGTATGATTGATCTTCGGCGGGCTTTCATCCTTTGTTGTCTCCCCGCCCTCGCCGCCGCTTTTTGGCTGGATGCGCCTTGAATCGGCGAGATAGCGCAATTTTCTTATGAGATATCCAAAGAACAATGGCAATCACATCCTTTTGTTGCTTTTTCCTCCATAGTGTTTTCAGAAGCGGCCGTGCGTATCCAAATCATGTTATTTTGCGCTGGAAAAACGACCCCCGAAAAGAGGGCCGTTGTATTGAAGAACCGTTCGCCGGAATTTTAGGTTGAGGCAATCCCGAAAG
>JAEWWD010000239.1 GCA_023396535.1 Bacillota bacterium | reverse complement strand
GTGCAGCACGGGAAGATACACGGCGTCTGTCTCGCCGGCCATGGAATACTGCAGCGTGCCGTCGATGATCAACGTATCCAGCGTTTCATCCAGCAGGTCGGGGTCGCATTCCAGCATTTCCGCCGCGCCCTGCAGCAACGCCTCACGCGGCAGGTACGTATGCCCCTCCTGCCTTGCCCAGATCAGCATATACTGAAGCCCCGCCCGAAGCCGCCTGCGCGAAGAGCGTTCAATGCCCATATTTTGTGCGATTTTATCCGCCGTTTTGAAGCCGACGCCCTCAATATCCTCCACGAGGGAATAAGGGTTTTCCTCGACACGCAGCAGGCAGCCCGCGCCGTATGCCTGATATAGCTGCAGCGCCTGCCGCACGGTAATGCCGTAGCCGGTCAGCGTCATCATGACGTCGCGCATGGCGCGCTGCTCAAAAAACGACGCGGCGATGCCCGCCGCGCGCGAGCGGCCTATGCCGGGAAGCCCGGCCAGGCGGTCCGGATGGTTTTCCAGCACGTCAAGCGCCTCCATGCCGAAATGCTCCACGATATTTTTCGCCGTCGCCTCCCCAACGCCCTTTATGAGCCCGCTCGCAAGGTAGTTCTGCAGCGCGCTCAGCGACGCCGGGGCTATAATCACACAGGAGTCCGCCTTGAACTGCCGCCCGTAGCTTTTATGCTCCACGTAAATTCCGGTAAGCTCCACGCGCTCACCCGGGCTGCACAGCGGCAATACGCCTACGGCGGCGGTCTCCGTGCCTGTCTCATCGATGAGTTCCAACACCGTATAGCCGTTTTCCGTATTGCGGTATATGATGCGCCTGACCTCGCCCGTAAGCTGTTCCATGCATACCTCCTCAGGGACGGTGAATACAATCCGCCTGTCCCCATTATAAATGCACGGGGAAAAATTCGCCAGCACCGGGCAACATCGGCGTATTCATTGAAAAAAATGGACATCGAATCATAAAATGCCTGAATCTTCCCGCGGTGGCGCGTTTTAGCGGGCGTAGCGCGCGCGTTTTCGGGCAATATTAGGAACATTGCCGTTGTGAGGAGGATATGTAGTTGCGGCTCAGCGTTCTATTGCTTTGGTGTTTATTTATTTTATGTATGACCCGCGCAGCGGAGCGTCCGCTTGCGGCGATGTCATTGCGCGTATCGTCCTGGGCGGCGCTGTCGCTGCTGCTGTTGTGCGCGAACGCGTTCTCCGTTAAAGTCGCGCCCGAATTCATATTCAATCCCGCGGCGTTCCTGCTCTGTATCGCGATGGGCACGGCCGCCGGCAAGGCTTGCGGAAGCGCGCGGCTCATGCAGGGGGCCGCATTAGCCGTACCCGCCTCCATCGTCATGCTTGCGCTTTCGCGCATGCATGCTTCCGGTTTCATATCCCTGCCCGAGCCGGGGCTGTTCCTGGCTATGGCCGGGGTGCTGTTCCTGTTGCCGCTTAGAAAAGCCCCCGCCGCAGCGCTGTTCGGCATTACGCTCGCGCCGCTGTTGTTGGGGATTTGGGAAGCAGGGCTGGATTTGTACGCGTTCGGCTATGCCATTATGGAGGTCGGCCTGAAAAAGGCGTTCGACGCACAGGTAGCCGGCGTCATGCTCGCGGGCCTGTTGCTCGCGCCGTACATGCTGCGCCAACCCTCCGGCGCTTCGCCTCAGAAATCGCACGCCTCGTCCTAAGAAATCATCCATAAAACAGGAAAACGGACAGCAAAGCCTAAAAAATAGCATGTACAACATGTACATCCGCTTGTATACTTATACATAAAGTTTGTTAGTTATGGGTTTATTGTATTCTCAGGAAATGCAATCCCATTTTTCTTACCTCCCCTGAATGCCCGTTTGCTGCCGCCACAGCAAACGGGCGCTTTATTTTCCGTCCGCTGCAAGTCTTCATAGTATGCGTCCGAACTTATAAAAATTCGACAAAAACAGCACGGGAGAACCGGACCGCAGGCGGCCGGGTTTGTAGTATAATAAATCAATTAATATCTTAATCTGAGAATTCGGAGGCGCCGGGCATGGAGTTGGTATACAAGAAGGCAACCCTCGATGATCTGGACGCATTGGTCAAGATGCGGATAAAAGTTCTAAGAACCGCCAACGGGCTTTCCGATTTGGTCGATATGAGTCAGGTGGAGTCTGAATCCAGATACTACTATCAGCGCGGTTTGCAGGAAGGCGGCCATGTTGCCTATTTGGTGTATGATAGAGACGCCGTCATCGGCGCGGGAGGCGTAAGCTTTTATCAGGTAATGCCGACGTATTGTAACCCGTCGGGAAAAAAAGCCTATCTCATGAACCTGTATACGGAACCGGATTACCGGCGCAAAGGCATCGCCTGGCAAACCCTCGATCTGCTCGTAAATGAAGCGCGGGAGAGGGGGGTCGATTTCATCACTTTGGAAACCACGAAAATGGGCAGGCCGTTATACGAGAAATACGGTTTTATCCCCATGCAGGATGAAATGATTTTGCCCCGGCAGTAACCTCCGGTTCAATTTGTGCAACAAAAAAACGGCGCTTTTACGCCGCTTTCTCGCTGCTAACTGTCCTGGAGTTGAGTGATCAGTCCGAAACGTAGGGAAGAAGGGCAACGACACGGGCCCGCTTGATCGCGATGGCCAGCTCACGCTGGTGCTTCGCGCACACGCCGGACATACGGCGCGGCATGATCTTGCCGCGCTCGGTGATGCACTTGCGCAGGCGTGCGGTATCCTTGTAATCGATATGCTCCATCTTATCCACGCAGAACTGACAGACCTTGCGTCTGCCCTTGCGCCCACGGGGGCGCGATTTGCGTTCTTCCATGGAAATTCCTCCTATTCTTGTCGGTGGGGTCAGAAGGGAAGCTCGTCCTCTCTGATGTTTTCAAAGCCCGAAAGATCCTGCATGGCCGACCCGCCCTTTTGCGAGCCGCCGCTGTACGGGGCAGGCGAACCGCCGCCGCCATAAGAGGCAGGCGCGCCGCCTTCCTGCTGACGGGGCGAAAGGAATTCAACCTCGTCCGCCGAAACGTCCAGCGATACGCGGGTAGCGCCTTCCTTGGTTTCATAGGTCCGGGCCTGCAACTCGCCTACGACGGCGACCTTGCGGCCCTTGGCCAGAAACTTCTGGCAGGTCTCTCCGAGCTGCCGCCAGGCGTTGACGCGAAAATAATCCGTCTGTCGCTCGCCGCCGGCCTGAGCGAAACGGCGCGTTACCGCGACAGAGAAGCTGCAGACGGAAACGCCGCTCGTTGTGGTGCGGGTTTCCGGATCGTGCGTCAGGTTGCCGATGATAAATATCTTGTTCATTCTCCAACCGTCCTTTCCGAGACTCCCCCTGGCAGACCATGCTTTTTCAACGCGTAACCGGCAACCCGGCGTTACGCTTCCTTACGGGTCACCATATAGCGCAGTATGCTTTCGTCGTTCTTAAAGTTACGCTCGAGCTCTTTGGGGAACTCCGGCGCGCTTTGGAACGTCATCAGCACATAATAGCCTTCGGTTTTGTAGTCGATCGGATAAGCCAGACGGGTTTTGCCCCACTCGTCGATCTTCGCCACTTCGCCGCCATTGGCCGCAGTGATGTCGGAATACTTCTGGATGCAGGCCTTGGTGGCTTCATCCTCGAGCTCCGGCGTGATGATGTAGAGCGCTTCGTATGCGTTCACGCATTTCACCTCCTTATGGTCTAAAATGGCCCAGCATCCCTGTGCTGAGCAAGAAGGACGTTAGCATCAGACATTGTAGCACATCTACACTCCCTGTGCAAGAAAAACCGGGTAAAATGCCGGATATTTCAGTCCTGCTCCCATTTTTCCTCTCCCGAACCGGCTTCCGGGCCGCTCAAAAACTCATCAAGCAGCGTCATGGCGGCTTTTAAGCGCCGTGCGTCCACGCTGTACATGGTAAACCCGCCCTGCCGTTTTGCGCGCACCAGCCCGCTCGACGTGAGTATTTTCATATGATAGGAAAGCGAGGGCTGCGTCATGCTGAAGCATTCGAGTATGCTATTGGCGCACATGCTTTCGCAGGTAAGCATCTGCACGATTTTAAGGCGTGTCTCATCCGAGAGCGCTTTGAATATGGGGATGTATTGGTAGAAATATGTTGTCATGCAGGCCTCGTTTAGGCTGATTTTCTCAAGGTATCGCCGCCTGCAGCGGCGACGACAAATTTTTTTATTATAAAGTGGGAGGGCTCCGCCCCCCACTCCCCCTGGAGTACGTCGCTTAGAAAAGCAAGTTGCTTTGCGTGTCGTCTGATTTTCAGTGCGTATGCAAGGCTACGGATAGCGCGCACTCCATGGAACAAACAACCCTTTGAATTCCCCGTCAACGCAAAGCGTTGACGCTATGGGTTCCAAGGGCCGTGACGGCCCTTGGCGGGGTTTGGGGCAAAGCCCCAATCTACATCTTATTGAGCGCCTCTTTGATGCGCCAGAGTTCGCGTTCCTCCACCATGGCAATTACCTGCGCGCCCTCGCCGGTATGTTCCTCGCTGAGTATGCGGCCGGCAGCGCGCAGCAGCGCCATAACGTCGTAGCGGTCGTAGGGCACGGTAATCTCCAGCCGCACCTGCGAAGAGTTGAGCTTTTCTTCGACCATGCGAAGCAGTTCCGCAACACCCTTATTTCCTTTCGCGCTGATGTGCGCCCACTCGCCGCGGCGTCCGGGCAGCGCGCCCTCGCGGTCCGTCTTGTTATACACGTTGATGCGCGGGGTATCGGCCGCGCCAAGCTCCGTGAGAACATCCTCCACCACCTGCATCTGCGCGTCATACTGCTCGTTTGCGCAATCCACGACGTGCAGTATAAGATCGGCGTGGGTAACTTCCTCCAGCGTGGCGCGGAACGCCTGTATCAACTCGTGCGGAAGCTTGTGTATAAAGCCCACCGTATCCGAAAACAGCGCTTCCGTGCCGCCGGGCAGCGTAACCTGCCGGACGACCGGGTCCAGCGTGGCAAACAGCATATCCTCCGCCAAGACATCGCTGCCCGATATGGCGTTGAGCAAAGTCGATTTTCCCGCATTGGTGTAGCCCACCAGCGCAATCAGCGGTACGGCGTTTTTTTCCCGCCGCTCGCGCCTTAATGCGCGCTGTTTGACGATTTCCTCCAGCGATTGCTCCAGTTCGAATACGCGCCTGCGAATGCGGCGGCGGTCGATCTCCAGCTTTTTCTCGCCGGGTCCGCGCGTACCTATGCCGCCGCCCAGCCGGGAAAGCGCCTGCGCGGAGCCTATCAGACGCGGCAGGCGGTACTTCAACTGCGCCAGTTCCACCTGCAGCCGCCCCTCGCGGGACTGTGCGCGGGACGCAAATATGTCCAATATAAGCGCCGTGCGGTCGATGACTGGGCGGCCCAGCCCCGCCTCCAGATTTTTAAGCTGCACGGCGGAAAGCTCGTCGTCGAATATAAAGAGATCCGCTTCCTGGGCTGCGCCCATCAGGGAAAGCTCGTCCACCTTGCCGGAACCTATATACGTAGCGTTGTCTATGCCGCGCCGGCGCTGCACATTCTGCCCGACCACCTGCGCCCCCGCCGTACGGGCAAGCTCCGCGAGCTCCTGCATGGTGTCGATAGGGCCGCTCTGCTCCACGCCCACCAGTATGGCGCGCTCGGGCCGGGCGACGGCTGTTTCGTGCGTTCCCGTCTTGAGCCGGTCGTCAGCCATAAATATCTCGCGCATGAGCGCGCGCTGGGGCAGCCGGTCAGGCCTGAGAGGGCCGTACTGCAGCACCTCGTAGCCCTGCTCCCCCCATTCGCCCAGATACGCCGCGTACAGCGCGGTAGGCTTGCCGTCGTGTACGCCCAGGGAAGCCATGCAGTCCAGCCGCATGGATTTGAGCGTGCCCAGATCCACTTCGCTCAGCCGCGCGCTGCCGCTGGGGTGCGTGTGGATGCAGCGCACGCCGCACAGCCTGTCCTCATTGCGCACCACACGCATTTCCGGCATGCTGACGGTGGAGCTGTCGCCCACGCTGACATCCGCCACAACGCCGTTGCGCCGGATATATACGGATATTTCGCGGCCGATCATCTCGGTGCAGGCCGCGAGGTGGAGAAGCAGCTCCCGCCCTGCGAATACGTTCTGGCCGTCGTCGAATTCATACAGCTTCGCTATTTCCTCGAGCACCGTCGCGCGGATGCCCACGGTATTGCCGTTTACTTTGTTGGCCATGCAGGTTCCTTTCCGATTATATGGTATGGCAGGCGGCCGTTTCAGCGGCCGCGGCCTTCTTCGCTGGCTCTATGGTATGATGCGCGCGGGGTTTTGTCAATCGCCGCCGGTTCAGTCAATAACGGGAAAATACTTTTTTCAAATTCGCTTGACATTGACGCAACGTGAAGGTTTATGCTCAGACTATACAGGACGGGTCGACAAATCCCGAGGAGGCTTCAAAGGCAAAGTCCGGACTTTGCCGGGATGGGAGGAACTATGGACTACACCATACACAAGCTCGCGCAGATGGCGGGCATTAGCTCGCGCACGCTGCGCCATTACGACAGCATAGGCCTGCTGCGGCCGGCGGGGGTCAACTCATCGGGATATCGGATGTATACGCGGCGCGAGGTGGATCTGCTGCAGCAGATACTGTTCTATCGCGAGCTGGGCATGGGGCTTACTGATATCAAGGGAATCCTGCACAACCCGGCCTTTGACCATACGCAGGCGCTCAGCGGCCACCTGCAGGCGCTCACGGCAGAGCGGGCGCGCTTGGACGCGCTCATCGCCAACGTGCGGCGCACACTGGAAGAGCAAAAAGGAGGAAAGAATATGTCGGACAAAGAAAAATTCGAGGGCTTCAAGCGCGGGCTCATTGACGAAAACGAAAAGAAGTACGGCGTGGAGATCCGCCAAAAGTACGGCGATAAGACCGTGGATGAAAGCAACGCCAAACTTATGGGCATGTCGCAGGCGGAATACGCCGATACGGAGCAGCTTACAAAGCGCGTGAACGACGCCATCAAAGCCGCGTTTGAAACGAGCGACCCCAAAGGCCCGCTCGCCATGGAAGCCTGCGCGCTGCATAAAGAATGGCTGATGCGGTACTGGGGCTCCTACAGCAAGGAAGCCCACCGGGGCCTCGGGCAAATGTACGTCGACGACGAGCGCTTTGCCGCCTATTACGACGCCATAGCGCCCGGCTGCGCCGTGTTCCTGCGCGACGCGCTGGAAGCATATTGCGCGGAATAAAATCCACAAGGGCATAACCCTGTCGTTTCAGGCAGCGCGGACCAAAGGATCCGCGCTGCCCGTATTTTTACTGTAAACAAAAAAGAATAATTTTTTTTAGATGGTGCAAAAAATATTTTGTTTTCCTATAAACACCCCCTAGCAAACGCGAAAACTTAATGCTATAATGAATGCACTGCCGCCGGGGCAAGGACGCCCGCCGGGCGGTTCGGTTTCGTTCATTTAAAGCGCGCTTAAAGGAGAATACTATGAGTAAACGCATTGTCATCGCCCTCGGCGGCAACGCACTGGGCAATAACCTCAAAGAGCAGATGCAGGCTGTGAAAGTCACCGCCACCGCCATTGCGGATCTGATCGAGCAGGGGCACGAAGTCGTCATCTCTCACGGCAACGGCCCGCAGGTCGGTTCTATACAGCTTGCCATGGAACAGCAGCACGTTTCGCTGTCCATGTGCGTAGCCATGAGCCAGGCGTACATCGGCTACGATCTGCAGAACGCTCTTCGCGAGGAGCTTTTGCGCCGCAACATATATAAGCCCGCTTCCACCGTTATCACGCAAGTGATCGTGGATCCGGCCGATCCCGCTTTCAAAAAGCCCACCAAGCCCATCGGTCGTTTCCTCTCCAAGGCGGAAGCGGATGAACTGGCCGCGCAGGGCATGACCGTTATGGAAGACGCCGGCCGCGGCTGGCGCCGCGTGGTCGCCTCCCCGCGTCCCAAGAAGATCGTGGAGATCGATACCATCCGCGCCCTCCTGCAGGCAGGCCAGATCGTCATCGCAGCGGGCGGCGGCGGCATCCCCGTCATCGAGGAAAACGGCGAGCTCAACGGCGTCGGCGCGGTCATCGACAAGGATTTTGCAAGCTGCCTGCTCGCCAAGGAGCTGGACGCCGATTTGCTCATCATACTCACGGCGGTCGAAAAGGTCGCCATCCGCTTTAATACGCCGCAGCAGGAATGGCTGTCCAACCTCACGGTAAGCCGCGCCAACGAGCTGATCGGCGAAGGCCACTTCGCGCCCGGCTCCATGCTGCCCAAGGTACAGGCCGCTGTGGATTTCGCTTCCTCCAAGCCGAGCAGGCAGGCGCTCATCACGCTGCTGCAGAAAGCGAAGGACGGCATCGAAGGAAAGACCGGCACCATGATCGTATCCGACTGATACCGATACACGTCAGGGCCGCCGGGATTTCCGGCGGCCCTATAACAAAGCCCCGAACGGGTCACCATAGAAAAACAGCCACCGGCCTGATATCAGGCACAGTTTCGCCCCTGTGACTGCGGCGAAGCATCCCTACGCAACGCGACAAGGAGGGTCCTGCATGGCAACATTCTTTGTAAACGGCGTCTCCCGCACAACGGAGGAAACCGGCAAGCTCATCCATTACCTGCGCGACACCCTGCAGCTTACCTCTGTTAAGGATGGCTGCACCGAAGGCGCGTGCGGCACCTGCATGGTGCTGGTGGACGGCAAGCCCACCAAGGCCTGCGTGCTGCGCACCGAGCGCATGGACGGCAAGCAAATCGTCACCGTAGAGGGGCTTACCCCCCGCGAGAAGGACGTATATGCCTATGCGTTTGCGGAAGCCGGCGCGGTACAGTGCGGATTCTGCACACCCGGCATGGTCATCAGCGCCAAGGGGCTGCTGGACAGGACGCTTTCTCCCTCCCGCGCCGAGGTGAAAGAAGCTATCAAGAACAACGTCTGCCGCTGTACGGGCTATAAAAAGATTGAAGACGCCATACTGCTCGCCGCAAACCTGTTTGCAACGGACGCGCCTGTGGAAAGCCGCGCATTCACAGGTCTTATCGGCGAGAACATGCACCGGGTGGACGCCGCCGAAAAAACGCTCGGCACTGCCGTTTACGCGGACGATGTCTACATGGACGGCATGCTCCTGGGCGGCGCAAAGCGCAGCGCGTTTCCCCGCGCCCGCATACTGGCTATCCATACGGAGAAAGCGCGCGCCCTTCCCGGCGTGCACGCCGTGCTCACCGCAGCGGACATCCCCGGCGAAAAAAAGATAGGGCATATAAAAAAGGATTGGGACGTTCTGGTTCCCGTGGGCGAAATCACCCATTACCTCGGCGACGCCGTGGCGCTGGTCGCGGCCCAAACGCGCGCGCAGCTCGAAGAGGCGCTGGATCTGATCGAGGTGGACTACGAAGAGCTGGAAGCAATATACGATCCCCTGCGCTCCATGGAAGAGGACGCCCCGCAGCTTCACGAAACGGGCAATCTTTTGTTCCAGCAGCACCTGAAACGCGGAGACGCGGACGAAGTCATCAAAGCCAGCAAATATGTGGTAACCAACCACTACAGCGTCCCCTTTACCGAGCACGCCTTTTTGGAGCCGGAATGCGCCGTAGCCTATCCCGAGGGCGGCGTCATGCACATCCTCAGCGCCGACCAGGGCATTTACCAGACTCAACATGAGTGCGCGGATATGCTCAGGCTTCCGCTTGAAAGCATACGCGTGACGGCGGCCATGGTAGGCGGCGGTTTCGGCGGGAAAGAAGACATGAGCGTACAGCACCATGCGGCGCTGCTTGCCTACCATACGCAGCGCCCCGTGAAAGTGAAGCTCAAGCGCGCGGAGAGCATACTCGTGCACCCCAAGCGCCATGCCATGGAGATGGATTTTACCACCGCCTGCGATGAAAACGGACGTTTGACTGCCATGAAGGCGCTCATCATCGCGGATACCGGCGCTTACGCCTCGCTGGGCGGCCCGGTGCTGCAGCGCGCCTGTACGCACGCCGCTGGCCCGTACAACTATCAGGTCGTGGATATTCTGGGCAAGGCCATGTACACGAACAATCCGCCCGCCGGCGCGTTCCGAGGATTTGGCGTGACGCAGAGCTGCTTCGCCACCGAATGCAACATCAATCAGCT
>JAEWWD010000016.1 GCA_023396535.1 Bacillota bacterium | reverse complement strand
CTATAATAGTGTTTGCGAATTACAAATACAGGAGAATGAGAGACGGGTTGAGTCTCTTTGAGGAGGCGTCACCGGTGAAACGCAACAATAGTTTTCATATTTATGCGAGTATAACGATACTATTCTGGTCTCTGCCCTATGTACTGACAAAACTGTCCTCGCCCTATTTTACGCCTTTTTCCCTTGCGTTTGTGCGCTTTGCAGTGGCATCCCTTACGCTCGTTCCCTTCGCGCTGATTGCGAAGGTCAGGCCGCCCCGCCTGCGCGACGTTCCGTGGTTTTTCGCGTCGGGAGGCATGGGCTTCTTTTTGTACATGATCGTGTTCAACACCGGTAATCCGCAGGTCACAGCGGCTACGGGCAGCATCGTGCTTACCTGCGTTCCGGTCCTGACGGCAGTACTTGCGCGCATATTCTATAAAGAACGGCTCAAGACATATCAATGGGTCGCCGTGGGCGTAGAATTTGTGGGTATCGTGGTGCTGCTGCTCATAGGCGATAGCTTTTCGTTCAATATGGGCGTGCTTTGGCTGACTCTGGGCAGCTTTCTTCTGAGCAGCTATAACCTGCTGCAGCGAAGGCTGTCGCGCACGTATACGCCGCTGCAGACAGCGGTATACAGCATATTTGCGGGCACGCTTCTGCTGTGCATGTTTGCGCCGAGCGCAGTCGGGCAGTTCAGGCAGGCGCCGGCCATCGTACATATATACATCGTCGTGATGGGCGTGCTGAGCAGCGCTGTAGCGTATGTGGCGTGGACTGTCGCGCTCTCCAGAGCTGAAAAGACATCCTACGCGAGTAATTACATGTTCATTACGCCGTTTTTGACCACCATATGGGGGGCGGTGCTGGGCCACGAGGTGCCGGGATGGTCCACCGTGCTGGGCGGACTCATTATACTTTCCGGCGTATTGTTGTTCTATCGGGAGAATTTCCGCCGCAACGCGGCAAAAACGGCGCCTGTGAAGGATGAGGCGGAGCAAATGTCTGAGACTCCCATATAAAAATAACCGCGGTACTCTTTATACTGGGTAAGCGCGTAATCACAAGCCTATTCTGATACGGTTGTTTCTCTTGTCATCCAGCGGAGATTCCGGGCAGACAGAATATAAAAGCATCCGGCGATTGTGCGCCGGATGCAATTGCGATTTCATGATGTGGCGGCAGACCTGACGAACTCAGCCGTTCTTGAACGCTTCATAAATAGCGCGGACAGCCATTTCAAATTCATCGTTTTCCACGCCTACGATGATGTTCATTTCGCTGGAGCCCTGATCGATCATACGCACGTTCACGCCCGAACGCGCCAGCGCGTTGAACAGCTTGGCGGCTACGCCGACGTAATGCACCATGCCGCGGCCCACCGTTGCGATCAACGCGAGGTTATCGTGCACCTCCACACTGTCCGGATTGCAGGTGGCCATGATCTCATCGACTACGGCGTTTCGTTTGCCCTCGAGCTCGGCGTCCGATATGATGACGGACATGGTATCGATGCCGGTCGGAATGTGCTCGAAGGAAATGCCGTGGTTTTTGAGTACCTTGAGAACACGGTAGCCGAAGCCGATCTCATTGTGCATATTGTCCTTGGCAATGGCGATAACGGTAAAACCGCACCGTCCCGCTATGCCCGTCAGCTTGCCGCCGAGCGCCTCCCCTTCGTTATCGGGGATAATCATGGTGCCGTCTTCATCCGGCGCGTTGGTGTTGCGTACGTTGATGGGGATGCAGGCCTGCCGCACGGGGAATACGGAATCCTCGTGCAGCACCGTTGCGCCCATATACGCAAGCTCGCGCAGCTCCGAATACGTCACGATGCGGATGGGTACGGCGTCCTTGACGATACGCGGATCGACCATCATGAAGCCGGAAACGTCCGTCCAGTTCTCGTAGAGGTCGGCGCTGACGCCGCGCGCGACAATGGCACCGGTGATGTCCGATCCGCCGCGCGGGAACACCTTGATACTGCCGTCGGGCAGGGAGCCGTAGAAGCCGGGTACCACCACGCGGGATTTTCCGGCAAGCCGCTTCTGCATGAGCTCCTGCGTGAGCTCCGAGTCGAATTTGCCGTTCGCTGAAAAGCGGATTAATTCCGCCGCGTCCACGAATTCAAACCCGAGGTAATCCGCGAGCAGCAGCCCGTTGAGGTATTCTCCGCGGCTCGCGGCATAATCCGGCGAAGCCCCGCGCTTGATTTCCGCCCATACTGTCTGCAGATGCGGACGGATATCCACCTTCAGGTTCAGCTCCTGCGCAATTTCGATGTAGCGTGCCGCGATAAGATCGAATTCCTCTTCAAAATGATCGCCGGCCGCCGCGCGCGACTGGCAGCGGTAAAGTAGATCCGTAACCTTTTTATCGGTATAAGTTCGCTTGCCCGGTGCGGAAGGCACGGCAAACAGGCGCGATTCGTCGGCGTCCATAATGGCCTTCACTTTACGGAACTGTGCGGCGTCTGCAAGAGAGCTGCCGCCGAACTTGGCAACCTTGACTTTCATGGATTCGTACTGGCCTCCGTTATGGTAAAATTTTTCTGCACTCCAGATAGTATCTCTTTTCGTTGGCTTCGCCCATGGAGAATGTCTTGCGCGGCAGAGCGCCGTCGAATACAACGGTGGGGAACAGCTCGCTCTTCTTCATGGCGGGCAGAAGGAAGCCCACTGCGTCCGCACGGCCGGACAGCTCAAGCACGACGTCCTCGCCGTGGATATAGTCCACCTCGCTGCCTTTGTGCTCTTTGAGCAGGGCGTCGATGGCCGTCTGCAGCGTGCCGACGCAGAGCTGCTGCGCCGGTGTGGCGATACGGAACAAACCACACTTGCCGCCATGGAAATATGGCAGCAGGTGCGCGCCGTCGGAACCGGCGCTGAGCAGTTTGTCAAGCTCTTCACGGGTATCGCAGAGTATGCGTTCGGCGGAGCCGTTCAGCGAAGCGAGCTGCGCCTTCAGCGAACGAAGCGCGGTCTCGGGCTCTACGCCGAACAGCACCCTGTGAATGGGCTCAAATACGATACCTTCGTCGTGTACGTTCTCAATCTCCACCAGCGCGTAGCGGGCGGGATGCGTTTCACGTTCGCTTTCGGATAAATTCTTTTTGATGTTTTCCCAAGCGGCTTTGGCGGTCGCGAAGGAGTGATTGCCGTCGCCCATGGCAAACAGCAGCGGGGCGGCGTCCTCGCCATATTTTTTTGCGAACGCCTTTTCATCGGTCAGTGCGGTCAGCGCGGTCAGCACCTGCTCGATGAGCGCGGGTTTGCTCACGAGATGGCCGGTGATGTGGCCGCCGTTTTGCATAAGATCCGTGTCGTAAAGAAGCTCCATTTCGGAAAGCTTGTCCGAAAGCGGCTCGATGACAGTGCGGCCGGGATCGTCGATGAGCACGAGTATATGCGGGAGCTCTATGGGCGCGCCCTCGCGAATGCGCAGGCGAGGCGGAATACGATCCACGATGGTGCCTTCCGTCGCGCGGATAAGTGTCTTTGCGCCTTTGCTGTAGTCGTAGTGCTCAAGGTCCAGCGCCAGCACAAGGCCGATGCGCTCCTTGCCCTCGGCGCTACGGCGCACGAATACGAAACCGGGCTGCTTCTGTTCAAGCACGCCGTCGGCCAGATACTTGCGCATGGTATCCTTGACGCGCTGTATGCGCTCCGCTTCGCCGGGCTTGCCCAAATACGCCTCGGGAAGTATCAGGTTCAGCGTGGAAGGCGTGTCGCCCGCGATTTTGGCGGCCTCCTCCCAATAAGCGGGCTGCGACGTATATTGGTCGCAGGCCACCACGGCCCATTTGTAAAAATCCGCGCCTTTGCGGGGCAGCAGCACTTCGGGTACCTGCACGCCGATGGAATTGGTGTAACGGTTCATATGGTTCCTCCTGATTTCTCGCGGGAAACGCACTACATTGTGGCCGCTCTCCCATTACCGGAGACAGATGGCGCGAACGCGCAGCATGCCGTTGATGGCGGACAGGCGGCGCTTGGCGTCTTCCGGCAGCGGATTGTCCAGATCCAGTATGGAATACGCGATTTCCCCGCGGCTTTTATTAATCATGTTGGCGATGTTGCAGTCCGCCGCCGCAATAACCGCGGTGATCTGCCCCACCATATTCGTAATATTACGGTGCAGCACGCAAATGCGGTGCGTACCGGAAGGCGCCATTACGCATTGCGGCAGGTTCACGCTGTTACAGATGTTGCCCAGCATAAGGTATTCATGCAGCTCCCGCGCTGCCATGCGCGCGCAGTTTTCTTCGCTTTCGGGCGTCGTGGCGCCCAGGTGAGGCACGCAGACTACGCCGGGATGATTGAGGAGCTGCTCCTCCGGGAAATCCGTGACATAGCGGGATATCGCGCCGGAATCGAGGGCGGCCAGTACAGCCCCGATATCCGTAAGCTCGCCGCGGGCGAGATTCAAAAGCATTGCGCCCGGCTTCATCAGCGAGAGCATGCGGGTTCCGATAAAGCCGCGCGTCTGCTCCATGAGCGGGATGTGTACGGTGACATAATCGCATTGCGGCAATACTTCCTCAAGGGAATTGCCGCGGCGTATGGCGCGGGACAGCCCCCAGGCGTGCTCCACGGATATAAACGGATCATACCCTATGACATGCATGCCTATGGCGTGCGCGTCGTTTGCGACCATGACGCCTATGGATCCCAGGCCGATGACGGCGAGTGTTTTGCCGGAAAGCTCGCACCCTACGAACTGGCGTTTCCCCTGCTCCACCTGCAGCGGGATATCGCCGCCGGAGAGAGCGCTTGCCCATTTTACGCCTTCCATGATGTTGCGCGACGCCATAAGCATACAGCAAAGCGCAAGCTCTTTGACGGCGTTGGCGTTTGCGCCCGGCGTATTGAACACGGCTACCGCGGCCTCCGTACACTGCGGTACGGGAATGTTGTTTACGCCCGCGCCGGCGCGGGCAATGGCGAGAAGGCTTTCGTTGATCGGCCGCTTGCGGCAGTCGGCGCTGCGTACGAGAATAGCTTCGGGATCCTGCTCGTCATCGGATACGACATACTCGTCGGGCCGCAACGTCTCATAAATCGCGTCGGATATGGCGTTGAGCTTCAATATTCGGTGCATTCCCCTCCATACCTTTCTGAATAAAATTATATACAGGCGCGGCCGGCGCGCGTATATGACCTTATTGCTCCTGCATGAATCAGTATGCAAGACCACGCGAAATATGGATATTCTCCGCACAATATAGCCGGTTTCTATTATAACGTGCGGCTTTCATTTAAGCAAGGCATTCGATCCGGCAAAGGTATATTCGATCTGGCGAAGGTGTATTCGCAGCCCGTGGGATATGGAGGATACCGGGGCAAGGCCGGGTTTGCCGGGCGCCGCATTCTGATGCCGGAATGCATGAAAGATACAGGACTGCCGCGGCGCTCATTCAAAAAATATCTGGGGCGGCAAAAATTATTCTGCTTTGTATCGCCGCAGGATGGCAATTTGTATATAGCATATAGGAAGCTTCCGATGTTTATATAAGCATGTATAAGCGTATAAGCGCGCTTTGTATACGAGTGATTACCGCCGCGGCGCTTTCACCCCCGGCATTCGCGGTTCATACATTGTAAGCAGTGCATGGACAATGAAGGGGGAAGGTGGTTTTCGGCATGGTATATGTGTTCGATCCGCAGTTGGATGACTGGATTATCAAGAACCCTGCTGCCGACGACCCCATGCCGGGTACAACACTCGGGCTTCTGACCGTGCGCGCCTTTCGAGGGCGCAGCATTTCGGATACGCTCTGGAGCGATCTGCGCGCCCTTCAATCGATTGAACAACTGCTTTCCCAGTTTCGCTCTGTGGGCGTGCGTTATGCTTTCCGCCGCGTATGGGAGGGCGGACATGACGGGCAGTCCGCGCATTATACGGGGCTGGCCTTTGACGTGGGGCATGGACTGGATACGAAAACACAGATGCGGATTGCGCGGCTGGCGCTCTCCCGCAGCGGGTTTGACCGTGTGGAGCCCCCGTTCTCCACGCCCGGGTGGCTGCATGCTGAAAAAAGTATTGCGCCTGCCGCCGGGCTACGTGGCGGATATCCGCGCCTGAAGCAGGGAATGCGCGGCGTGCATGTTTTTGTATTGCAGGATGCGCTGCTGCTCAGCGGTCAATCGGAGGGCGGACTGACAGGCTGCTTTTCCGCGGCAACGGCGTCGGATGTACGCCGGTTCCAGGCTGCGCGCCGCCTCCATGTAACCGGCGAGGCGGACAGCGATACATGGCGCGCGCTTATGCAGCAGCCGTCTGTTCATTAACGAAAAAAGGGCGTTTAACGCCCCCTATGAGTTGACAAAGTACCTATGGCGCTTGCCTAAGTTCGCCGCATCAATTATCACAGCTCTATGCCGTCTATGTGCATAGGCTGGCGCAGCAGCGTCTCAAAACGGGTATGATACGTGTCGTAGTCTCCGCTCGTAAAAAATGTAACGTCGCCCTGCCCGTCGGGATTCAGCGCGCCGCTGTCTTTGAGCGTGCACAGAAGGGCCTGTGCGGCGGCGCGGCCGCCGTCGAAGAAGCGGGGCACGCCGTGAAAATGCTTTTGTGCATAGCGCGCAAGCTGAAGCTGGAAAAACAGATAATGCGTACAGCCCAGCACGATGGCGTCCACCTGTTCGTCGTGGTAGGTGGCAAGCGCGGCTTCAAACAGATCGTCGTAGCCGACCATGGAGGATACGCCATGCTCCACACGCCATACGAACTGCGCACTGCACGGGACGTCGATGACCCGCGAAGGGTCGGGGAGGCGTTCGCGCAGCCTGTGATAGCGGGGCAGCCGCGCCGTGGCTTGTGTGGACATCATGAGAATGCGCCCTGATCCGGCGAGCTGAGAAGCCTCGAGTATGGCCGGTTCTATGCCTATAACGGGTACGGGCGACATTCGCTGCAACATTTCAAACGCCGCGGCGGTGGACGTGTTGCAGGCAAGCAGTATGGCTTTTACGTTTTTTGAAATCAAAAACCGGACAGCGTTTTGGGACAATATACGGATGTCATCCTCACTGCGGCTGCCGTAGGGAGCGTTGTCGTTATCGCCGTAATATACAAACGCTTCATCCGGAAGCAAATGTAAGGCCTGACGCAGCGTGGAAACGCCGCCCAGGCCACTGTCGAAAATGCCTATGGGACGTGTGTCCATGGGGTTCCTCCATCAGCAGCGCGCGGACATATGCTCGGCATATGCGGTGGGTCATGTCGCCGCAAAATTAATCAGTTTGCCTGCTCCCGCAGACGGATTTTATGTATGGATTATGTCGGCCCCGGCGACGGCGCCGTCAAGC
Source organism: Bacillota bacterium (assembly GCA_023396535.1). Taxonomy (GTDB): domain Bacteria; phylum Bacillota; class Clostridia; order Christensenellales; family CAG-138; genus JAEWWD01. The sequence goes on along the minus strand of JAEWWD010000016.1, from coordinate 1,652 downwards.
TCTCCTCCGTGGGCGTCGGCCCCGCTGTCTCGGGCGGAGTCACTGTAGGTTTGGCGGTAAATGGCGGCCTGGGTGTTCGTTCGGAAGGCGGTGTGGGCGTAGGCTCTTCCGTCGGCTCCGGTGTGGGGGTAGCGCGCACAGTCGGCTTAGGCGTGCGCGTAGGCGTAGGCCGCGCGGTGGGCTTGGGGGTGGGCGACGGCGTGGGCGATGGCATCGGCGTGGGTGTTGCCGTCGGTGTAGGCGTAGGCGTAGGGGTCGGCGTGGGTGTTGGCGAAGGCGTGGGCGACGCTGTGGGCGAGGGCGACGGAGTAGGGGAGAGGCGGATGAACCCGGGCCGTATCAGCGCGAACGCGAGCGCTACGAGAAGCAGCGAGCCCACGCCAATAAGCGCAACCGTCAGCAGGCGTACGGGCCGCCTGCGGCGAATACGTATGCGTCCCTGCCGCCAGGAGCGCAGCGTTTGGATGCGATAGTTCCACCTATCCATATGTATTAGCCTACCGCCCAATGCATATGCGCGATACGTACCAACAGAAGCGCCGACGCGCCTATTTTCGCTGCCAGTCGATCGGCTTGGGCGCCTCCTCACCGCGCAGTATTCTCAGCCCGCCTTCCGCGAGCGCTTCCATCTCGAATTCCCCGGGCATCAGCTCCACCGGCGCGATCCAGTCCACATACGAGGATATGCTGTCCGTCACCATTTTGGAATACGCGACGCCCCCTGTCAATATGATACGATCCACCTTGCCGCGTACGACTGTCGCGAGGTCGCCGATACTTTTGGAAATATTATAATTGAAAGCGTCGTATACGAGCCGGGCGTATTCGTCGCCCGCCGCTATGCGGGTTTCCACCTCACGGGCGTCACTTGTGCCGAGCAGTGCGCGCCAGCCGGCGTTGCCGCGTACCTTTTTCGCCATTTGCGATAGCGTGTATTTGCCGCTGTAGCACAGGGAAACCAGCTCGATCGCCTGCAGACGCCCGCAGCGCTCCGGCGCGAAGCCCGCGTCGTCGTCGCTGTACATATCGATGGAGTATCCTTCGTGGATCAGCCACACGCTGCAGCCGCCGCCCAAATGCGCCACGATAAACGTACATTCTTCAATGGGTTTATGCAATATGTCGCGCGCGCAGCGCCGCGCCATGGCGTGCGTGTTCAGCGCGTGCCCGCGGCTCTGCTTGGTCAGCTCCGGCATGCCGGTGATGCGGGCGACGGGCGCGAGCTCGTCCACTGTGACGGGATCGTAGACATAGACGGGAATGCCGAGCGTTTTTGACATTTCAAAGCCGATGACGCAGGCAGTGTTGGAAACATGCGCCCCGGTCTTGACGGAATACAGGTAATCCACCATCTCCTGCGTGACGGCGAAGCCGCCGGACGGTACGGGCGGGATCTGTCCGCCGCGCGCCATGATGCAGGTCAGCGTGGAGAGTTCAACGCCTTTCTCCAGAAGGCGCTGCTCGATGAGCGCCTTACGGTAATCCACTTCCTCCATGACCCAGGAAAAGCGCGCAAGATCCTCGTCCGAATGGCGCAGCGTTTCGCCTAGCACCTTTGTCTCATCGTCGAATACGGCTATTTTCGTGGAGGTGCTGCCCGGGTTGATCACCAATATCCGCTCCATACGCACCTCAGCGGCAAACGCCTGCGC
>JAEWWD010000015.1 GCA_023396535.1 Bacillota bacterium | reverse complement strand
GTTTGAAACCGCCGCCGCGCAGGGGTTTTTTACCGCGCTTTTAGCCGTGTGCGCCATCGCGCTGGTGGACGCGCTGTATATCGCGCTCTCCCTTCTCGGCGTAGCCGCGCTGCTGCAAAACGCGCGGGTACGCACGGCGGCGAAATGGGTGGGCTGCGTCGCGCTCGTCCTGTTCGGGCTCAACGCTGTGCTCGGCGCGCTGAATGTTCCGCTGTTGCCCGCACTATCGCTGTTTTCGCGTTCGCAAGGGCGAGGCGTGTTCGTAAAGGCGTTGTTGCTGACCGCCTCCAACCCGCTGACCATACTGTTCTGGGGCGGCGTACTTTCGGCGCGGGCGGCGGAGCATGGCTATGCGCGCGGCGAGCTTACGCTGTTCGCGGCGGGTTGTGTGTGCGCCACGCTGTTGTTTTTGACGGCGGTGGCCGCGCTGGGCGGCATTGCGGGAGGCTTTTTGCCCGAGATCATATTGCGTGCGCTCAACGCATGCGTAGGCCTGGCGTTGATTTATTTCGGCGTACGGATGGGGAGGCGCGAAACGCAGAGCGTTTCGCGCAATGTACAATGACAATGCAAAATGAACAATGAATGTGGAAATTCCCAAGAGGAATTTCTTTGAACGAGGAGAAGAACCCATTGGGGGCGGTAGCTTGCTGATTATTTGGCAACTGAATCTTGCTTAAGGATTACTGTTGACTGGCGATTGTCCATGTCCTCGTACCCAGGGGGAGTGGGAAGTCGTAGCCGAGCACTGCCTGTGGCAGAACAAGCGAGGCGACAGACCAGTGAGCTTGGAAGCACCAGGAAGCAGCTATGCTGCGACGCAGTGCGACCTAAGCGAACTGCGAGAGCCCTCCCACTTTGAAATAAAAAATACTATCGTCGCCGCCGTAGGCGGCGATACCTTTTATCTGGCATTTGCGACATTGACCATTATGCCAAAAGAAGTGCAAACACCGGTATGGTCAGAAGAGATAAAATCGTCGACGTGAATATAAGCGACGCGCCGTATTCGGCGTCGCAGCCGTACTTGCGCGGGAGTATGGCTGTGGTGCTGCCCGCGGGCATTGCGGTGAGCATCACCGTAACGCCGGTGAGCACGGCGTCCGCGTGCAGTGCGCGCAGGCACATCCACACGATGAGCGGGAAGGCCACAAGGCGCAGCAGACAGAACAGCAGCACGTCCTTTTGCAGCACCTGCCGCCAGTCCGCGTCGGCCAGTATGCTGCCGACCACCAGCATGGAAACGGGCGTGGTGCAGTGGCTGAGGGCGGTGACCGTATCGCCCAGGAATCCCGGCAGGGTCCATTGCAGCAGCATGAATACGGTGCCTATCTCGCACGCGATCACGCAGGGATGCAGCAATATCTTTTTAATAGCCTGCTTTTTATCGACCGCGGTGAACAGCGCGAGCCCGGCCGACCACATGGTAAAGCGGATGGGAATCTGGAAAAACGCCGTGTACAGGACGCCGAGGTTTTCGTACGCGCGTTCCACCACCGGTATGCCTATAAAGCTGGAGTTGGATACGATCATGCCGTAGCTCGCGACGTTTCTCTTTTCATGCGGCCAGTTGCGGAACAAGGCCTTGCTCGAATAGATGGCAGTCATCTGGATCACGAAGGAAAACAGCACCGCGAGCAGGCAGTTGCGCATGAGGCTTCCGGATACCTCCACGCCGCTTGTGAAACTGTGCAGTATATTGGCGGGCAGTATGACATACAGCAGCAGGTCCGAAAGGGAACGCTCGGCGGCTTCCGTGATCAAGCCGCGCTTTTTACACAGGTAGCCCAGGAACATGAGCAGGAACATTTCAAGCTGAAGCTGCGCCATCGTAAAAAACAGGCTCATCGCGCAGTCACGCTTCCTATGGCAAGTCGATGCTCCCGATTCTCGTAGCTGATCATTTGCATATTTATACTCCCGATACTCATACGCACAAAGTGTAACATGAAGCGCGCGGGATGTAAAACCCAAAGACCCGCTTCCGGTTCTTTATTGTATCGGCTCGCGCAATATCGTACAAGACGAAATACAAAGCCTGTGCTATGCTGATACCGACGGGAAGGGGGAATGCGCGTGGAAAAGGAAGTACGCACGGCGGTTTACGACGCGGCGCTTCAGGTGGAGGCGTACTGGTTCACGGGCGTTATGCAGCGGTTCCCCAACCATTTTCATGAGCACTACGTGATCGGCTTTATCGAAAAGGGAAGCCGGTATCTGTGCTGCGGCAATCGGGAGTATACCATTGAGCCGGGTGATCTTCTATTGTTTAACCCGCGGGACAGCCACGCCTGCGTGCAGGCGGATAACAGCTCGCTGGATTACCGCTGCCTCAACATACAGCCGGATGTCCTGCAAAAAGCCGCGTATGAGATCACGGGGCGGGACGAACGGCCTCGGTTTTCACACAACGTCGTATATAAAAGCGAACTGGTCGCGCCCCTTCGGGAACTGCACCAGATACTTCTGCGGGAGCAGACGGATTTTCAGAAGGAAGAGCTGCTGCTGTTTCTACTGGAACAGCTTCTCGAGGAGCATGCCGGGCAGTGCGACGCTGGGGAGCGGGAAAGCGCGCAAGTGCGCGCCATCGCGGACTACCTTGCGGGCAATTATGAAAAGCCCGTCACGCTGGAGGAACTTGGCGCGCTGACGGGTTTAAGCAAATATACCCTGCTGCGCCGCTTCACGCGCGAAAAGGGCATATCGCCGTACAGCTATCTGTGCACGCTGCGCATAGATCAGGCCAAGCGCCTGCTGCAGCAGGGCGAGCCGCCCATGGACGCGGCGCTGCAATGCGGGTTTTCCGATCAAAGCCACTTTTCCAACGTGTTTAAGAAGCTGATCGGGATTACGCCCGGACAATACAGGCGCATATTCCTGCAAAAAGGCAGCGCCGTACAAAACGGAAAGGACCAGTGTCATGACCGATAAGAAATGCGTGATGGTGATAGACGGGGCATTGCCCGTGGGGCAGGTGGCCAATACATCCGCCATACTTGGGGCGACGCTCGGCAAATACGCGCCCACTCAGGTGGGGGATGCCGTGGTGGACGCTTCGGAAAAGGAGCACCTCGGAATCATCACCATACCCGTCGCCGTGCTGCGCGGCAATAAGCCGCTGCTCCGTGATCTTCGGGAGCGCCTGTACACAGAGGAATACAAAGAACTGGTCGTTGCGGACTTTTCGGACGTCGCGCAAAGCTGCAATCGGTATGACGAGTATATTGAAAAAGCCGCTGCCGTGCCCGAGCGGGAGCATACCTACCTTGGCATCGCCATATACGGCGACAAAAAGGCCGTGAACCGGCTGACCGGCTCCATGCCGCTGCTCAGATAACGCGTTGCCCGCATTATATTGCGATAGGTGCGCGGCTGCTCTCCCGGTGAAGCAAAATGTAAAATTGGGTATTGACCCGCCCCCAAGGGGCGGGCGTACGCTTTCTTTGAGGTGAGGAATATGCTGATAAGCGACGTCTGCCGCGAAACGGGGCTGACCAGAAAGGCTGTCGAGTACTATATCGAACAGGGCCTGCTTTCGCCCAGTACGCGGGAGAACGGCTACCGCGTGTTTGATATGGCGGATGCGGAGCGGCTCAGGAAAATCGCCGCGCTGCGCGCGCTGAACGTGGGAAC
>JAEWWD010000278.1 GCA_023396535.1 Bacillota bacterium | reverse complement strand
CGGCTTCCTTCGCACGGGCGGCATCCTCAAAGTCGCCGGTCATATGCAGCAGCACCTTGATGCTCGGGTCAACGGAAGCGGCGGCAGCGGCATACGCGTTGAGGGGATCAATGATGGACGGAATGGACATACCGCCGATCGCGCCGATGACCTTGGTCTTGGTCATGTAGGCGGCGGAAAGGCCCTGCAGGATGCCCATTTCAACAGGCAGGGTGTTCATGGACGCCACGTTGGGCTCCTGGAATATGTTGGTGCTAGTTACGACGAACATGGTGTCCGGATAATCCGGTGCAACCTTCTTGGCGGCGTCGCCGAACTCATAGCCATGGCCGAATACGACGTCATAGCCCATGTTGGCATAGTTACGGAAGGCTTCTTCATAATCGGACTGCGGAATGGACTCGGTGTAGTTGATCTCCGCGCCGTACTTATCCTGAATGCGCAGCAGGCCTGCATATGCGGATGCGCCCCAGCCGCCGTCATTCACAGGGCCAGCGACCAGCAGACCAACCTTGAGGGGTTCCGTAGCGGGCTCGGCAGCGGGCGCTTCGGTAGCGGCGGGCGCTTCCGTAGCGGCAGCCGGTGCGGCGGTGGGTTCAGACGCGGCGGGCTTTGTAGCGCAGCCGGTCAGAGCGGCCAACACCATCAACAGGGCAAGTACAAACGCGAGAATGCTCTTTTTCATGATTGTTCCTCCTGCCTTTTGTTTTTTATGATAAGAGTGCGGGCGGTGTTTCGCCACACCTCTAATCAACATAACACTTCGTTTGTAGACTTATTGGAAGCAATATATCACAAGCGTTTCTTACATGCAATGGTGTGAAATTGTTGTCACAGAGCCTCCGCCGCTTTATCGAGATCCTCCAGCCGCGTGCCGGCCATCATCAGCCCCAGGCGATATATCTCGATATCCGGCTTCACGATGCCCATGATCTCACCCTCATACATCACCGCGATACGATCGGACAGGGAAAGTATCTCTTCTAGTTCCGTGGAGATCAGCAGTACGGCCGCGCCCCTGTCGCGTTCCTTTACGATTTCGCGCTGCACATATTCCGTCGCGCCGATATCCAGCCCGCGCGTGGGATGCATGGCGATGAGCAGATCCGGTCCGCGCAGTATTTCACGCCCCAGTACCACTTTCTGTTGATTACCGCCCGAGAGGTTGCTCATCATCTCATACCGTGACGGCGTCTTGACATTGTACTGTGCCAGCAAGTCGTCCGCGAATTTATTGATGTACCGCCAGTTCAGCCATTCGCCCTTCACAAACTTCTCGCGGTAATAGTTCATCAGCAATATGTTCTCAACGAGATTCATGCCAAGCACGACGCCGCGCTTATGCCTGTCTTCCGGTATGTGGGATACCTTGTGCCTGAGCACGTCGAGCGGCTTTTTGTTTGTGACATCCACGCCATTGATCAGAACATTCCCCGCGGTGACCTTCGTCAGCCCGGTGATGCAATCCGAGAGCTCGCTCTGCCCGTTGCCGTCCACGCCGCATATGCCCAGTATCTCGCCGGAGCGCAGCTCCAGGCTCAGCGATTTGAGCGACTTTATGTGCTTGGCGTTGAAGCACTCCACATTTTTCATCTCCAGCACAGGCTTCTGTTCGGCTGGATCAATGGGTTTCTTATCGTATTCGAGCTTGATTTCCTTGCCTACCATCTTCCTGGCGAGGTCTTCCTTGCTGGTTTCACAGGTTTCAAGCGTAGCGACGACTTCGCCAAGGCGAAGCACGGTGACCCTGCCGCAGATAGACATGACCTCATTCAGTTTATGACTGATAAATATGACCGTATTGCCCTGGCTGGTCAGTGTGCGGATCATGTTGAACAGCTCTTCCACTTCCTGGGGCGTCAATACGGCGGTAGGCTCATCCAGTATGAACAGCTTCGCGCCGCGATAGAGCGCCTTGAGTATCTCCACGCGCTGCTGCTGGCCAACGGATAACTGCCATATTTTTGCGTAGGGATCGATCTTCATGTTGTACTGGTCTGCCAGCTTCTGTAGCTTATCAGCCGCCGCGGCAAGATCCAGCCGGGGGGATTTTTCCCCTTTCATGCCGAGCACCACGTTCTCCACCACCGACAGCGCGGATACCAGCATGAAGTGTTGATGCACCATACCGATGCCCAGTTCGATGGCTTTTCTGGGATTCGGAATATCCACTTTGCATCCGTTGAGATAGATTTCCCCTGATGTCGGCGTATAGAGGCCATACAGCACATTCATAAGCGTGCTCTTGCCCGCGCCGTTTTCTCCAAGCAGGGCATGCACCTCTCCCTCACGCACCTCGAGATCCACATTGTAATTGGCCCTGACGCCTGCAAAATACTTGCAGATCTTTTTCATTTCCAATACGTTCGCCATATCTCTCACCCTGCCATTTTTGATTTGATAAATGTGATGCGCTCCTGGCATTCTTCTATCAGCGCCGCTTCGTCCACGCGGGTGGATTTCTTGTTGCGTACGACGATTTCACCATCCACGATGACGGTATCCACATCGTTGCCGTTCGCGTTGTATACAAGGGCCGAATCCGGCTTGTGCACTGGCGCTATATGCGGCTTCTTCCAATCGACGAGTATCAGATCCGCCTTGTATCCGGGCGCCACGACGCCCAAGTCCGTTCTGCCCATCGCCACAGCGCCGTTGCGCGTCGCCATCGTGAGCACGTCGCGCGGGTAAAGCACCTGTGCATCCAGCGTATGGATTTTATGCAGACAGGCGGTGTATTTGAGCGTAGAGAGCATATCTTGGCTGTTGTTGCTGCCCGGTCCGTCCGTAGCGAGCGCGACGTTGGTCCCCTGTTTGAGTAGCTCCGGAATACGGGCAACGCCGGACGCAAGATACATATTGGCGACAGGACAATGCACGACCTGCGGCTTCTTTTCGCGTATAATCGAAAGCTCGTTGTCGCTGAGCCACACGCTGTGCACAAGCTGCGTATCCCCGTCGAGTATGCCGAGGCTGTCGAATTGCTCGACGTTACGCAGGCCATTGTACATAGCCGACGCACGCTCCACAACCGCTTTGGTCTCCGCCGTGTGTACCTGATACTTGATTTTAAGCTCCCGCGAGAGCGCCTTGGATTTCACGAATAATTCCGCCGTCACGCCCCAGGGGTTGATGGGACCGACGGATATGCTGAGCCTTCCGTTCTCTTTTCCTGCGTATTGCGCATGGAGTCTACGGATTTCGTCGAGTATGACGTCGTCC
>JAEWWD010000270.1 GCA_023396535.1 Bacillota bacterium | reverse complement strand
TGACCTATCCAGCCCCTGCAATACCCGGAACGTCAACCCTGTTTTTGCAAGGGCTATGTCAAATCCCAATCCGCTGCTCTCAGATAGATCTTCTAGCGCGGTCAGTAAACTCCGGTTTTCATCTTGGTAGTCAATCGCCGTTCCATATCCGTTAGAGGCGGCGACCGAAAGGCCGCTAAAAGCCCTATTTCCGACCGTCATGTTCTCCGTTACGAGCCGTCTCATGATGTTTTCAGGCGTATCCTGAGCGCTTACCTTATCCCAGATAATCATTCTGTTCGCATACCCCGCAAGCATGCGCCCCTTGCACTCAATCATCTCCCCATCCTTTGGCGTGTACGTTAGCCAGCGGCCTTCGATGATCCCGCCTTCATTCCCGAGTACGATCAGATTTTCGCGTGTCAATATGTCCCACGCTGATTTTGTAAACGGCAGAACCAAAGCAAAAGCGCCGGCAGTATGCCAGCGCCTTATCCATTGCATGGAAGCGAATTTCTCCAACAGCCCGAGCTTAACAATGTCGGGTGTGTATATCGTGTACATATTACACCCCCAGCAGATATTCTTCGTAGTATATCGTGACGAGGATATTATCCGTTACGGTAGCGTCATATCTGATGAGGTTGTCCCCAGGATGGATTTGCATCCATGTGGAGGTATCATCCACCGTATTGAAAATATTCGTCGTGACGCCGTTCCTGGTGAGCCATGCCCCCTTTTCACCATAACCTGTTTTCACGCGAATTTCGTCGCCTGCTTCCATGTTGATTGTAAGCGACAGCGTTTCCTGCGTTTGTACATTTACAAGCGACGGATTACTGGTGGCTGCTGTTGCTTTGAATACTGCAGTCATTCCGGCGTCTATATCGCCGTCGTTCAGCACGTCTATAATAAGCGACGGACTGCGCACTTCCAGTTCCATGCCCTCTTCGGGTATTTCTACGGGGAATTCGAGCATCGGAAGCCATAGCGCAATATCTGCCCGGTTTGGCGTGCTTCCATCGCCTTTCCGCCAATAAGGCGACGGACACCAGAAATCCATCTGGAAATTGGGGAATATGCCGCGTGAGAAACGCGGCATGCTCTTTGTGCGGCATGGAATATACGCGATAAAACTTCCAGACGTATAAACCAACCTGCCGTCATATTTCGGGTTGACCAGTGAAAGCAGTTTGCGCCGGTTTGCTTCCGCATTTTTTGATATCTGCCCCTCGATTGTTATAGGGCGTGCCGGTAGGTCATGCGATATGTAGGTTTCGCCGTCTTGTTCCGGACCTTTTGAAGAATAAATATTGATGCCCAGCGCTGTCAGGCCATCTTCCGTATTCCACCAATATGGCGTGACGCTTTTTCGCGTGGAAAACTCCACCGTTCCCGCATCTGAAATATAGGACAATCGTTCACTCCTATTCATATAGTGCCGCCTCCTAATATCCAGCGCAAGTTCTTTTCATTTTCGCGGGTAATTTCCGCTTCACTCAATGGCTCCGGCGAAATGATAGTGCTGCGCGCATCAATTTTTATGTTCTTCGTTGCGCTTCCTCCAGATGCTCCGGCGATGCGAACGTCAATGGAACGTGGTATTGAATCTTCCATGTACGCCTTCGCTTCATCGGCGTCCAGTACGCGCTCGCCTTGGTGCAGTTCCGCAATATAACCGTCATATGGCACATATACTAGGCCATCAGCATGCGAGCCGTCTGTTTTAGGACGACTAGAACCGGAACTACTGCCGATTTGCGCCAGGAGGCGGTTTATTTCGTTTACCTTGGCGCGCAGCGATGCAATTTTTGAATTCAAGCCATCTATAATCCCCTGCATAGTTGCCTGGCCTTTGTCGTATGCATCCTCGGACTGGTCAAACTCGGCCACCATATCCGTCATGCGCTGCTCGATTTCAGCCGCTTTTGTATCGAAATCGGTTTGCATGGAGGCAACGACGGTCGCGAAGTTCTCCTTGCCTTCGTCAACCTTCCCTAGGTTTTCAACCAGCCTTGCAATCTCTTCGTCGCTTGCATCCGCGAGGCCAGCGAGGGCTGCTGCGCTTTCCGCCGATCCGTCAGACAGCCGCGAAACGAGCGTGTCAACGCCTTCAACGTTCCTGCCCGCAAGGTCTTCCAGATTAGACACATAGTTGTCCATATACGTGATCTGGCTTTCCAATGCTTCGTTGAGCGTATCCGCGCTCGTCTTGGCCTTGTTGTCCATTTCATCCCATAGGCCAATAGTCTGGTTGATGTTGTTATACGCGGCGTCGTATGCGACTTGATACGCTTCTTCCAGCTCTGCCATGGAAGCGGCTATGCTTTCTGCGGTAGATTGCGCGGTATCAGCTGTAGTTTCGGATGCTTCTGCATATCCGTCTATTGCAAGCGAAGCGTCGACAACAGCGGAAGTATTGTCCTGCTGCGCCTGCTCTAAATCCTCAACAGCCTCTCTTGCCGCTGCAACGGCCGCCTGCGCATCGTCATATGCAGTACCGTAGTTTACGACTGCCAACGCTCCATCTTCGTTCATGGATGCAAGAACGGCTTCGGCCTTTGCAAGGTCTTGCTTCTTTTTCTTGAGCTCTTCGGAGATATTTCCCTGTTCAACATACAATTCCGACAGCCGTTCAATCATACGCTGCTGCTTTGCCGCTTCCGCCTGCGCTTTCGCTGCGGCCCTGATTGCGTCGGCCGTCAGGTTTATGCTGTCCGTCTGTTTATCATATTGCAGGGACAACTCCGGCATTTTCTGATTGAGTTCGTCAATCAGGCCTATAAGCGTTTTCTTTTCGCCTGCCGTTTTGTTTTCCTTTGAAGCGAGTTGCGCAACGTTTTCCGCCAGCATTGACGTTCCGGCTGAATTTTCTTCGATTGAGGAAACGCTTTCGTCATAAGCGGTTTTTGCGTCGTTGATGTTGTCTATTAGCTCACGAGTGGAGGCGTTCGCATCATCTGTGAGCATTGAGTATGCCGCAATAGCCGCGCCAAGAGCCACAACCGATGTGATTACTGCCGCTGCCGGGTTTGCCATTAGTGAGAGGTTCCAGAGCGTTGTGGCTGCTTCCGCGAGCTCTGCTGCCGCCGCTGTAGCAATTATTGCGCCAGCAAGTACGCCCAGGCCTATCGTGACGGCTGTCATACCCTTTACTAACCACGGATTTTGTTCAACAAAATCCGTAGCCCATTCAAATCCCTCTTCTCCGGCATCTGCAATCTTCAGTAACGCCGGATTAAGCGTATCACCAATCGCGCGTTCTGTACCCTCAGCAGCGTTTTTAAGCAATTGAAGTTTGCTTTCCGTCGTTCCATACCGCAGCTCCGCTTCTCGCGTAAGCGCCGTATTTTCCCGCCATGCTGTGCTCGCTAGTTCAATTGACCGCCTTACAAGGTCCCCTGCATTAGATGTTCGTAAAAGGCTATCTCGCAGGCGCAGCTGAGTGATACCCATATCATCAAGCGCCGCAATGCTGCTTATACCGGCCTCGCTCATGTGAGAAAGACCTTCTATGAACGCCGTAATAGCACCCGCCGCATCCTGCCGGAATGACGTTTTGAACTGCTCCGCGGTCATGCCCGCAACTTTCGCGAAATCTTCCAGCGATTCCTTGTTGGTTTCGACAGCTACCTGCATTTCGGAGAACACGCGTGAAAACGCCGTGCCGCCCGCTTCGGATTCAATTCCCACTGACGAAAGAGCCGCCGCAAAGCCCATTATCTGCGCTTCCGTCAGGCCGATCTGCTTGCCCGATCCTGCGAGACGTTGCCCCAAACTTACGATATCAGCTTCCGTGGTCGCCATGTTGTTTCCAAGAGCGACGATTGTGCTGCCAAGGCGGTCAAAATCACCCTGGTTCATCTGCGTTACATTCGCAAACTGTGCAAGCGCCTTTGCCCCATCGGTAGCCGAAAGATTTGTGGTTTCACCGAGATCCGCCATCACGCGCGAGAAGGCAAGTACGTTATTCGTTTGTATGCCGAGCTGGCCTGCAGCTTCCGCTATCCCCGCTATTTCTGTGGTCGTCGCGGGGATCTCCAGCGACATGTCTTTAATACCTTTTGCGATTGCGGCTAACTGTTCATCAGTGCCATTAACGGTTTTGTATACACCCGTCACGGCGCTTTCAAATTCTATGGATGCATTTGCGCATGCGGTGATTGCTTCTTCGATTTCATTGAATGCCCGGATTAGCCCTGCCCCCGCAATGGCCGCCGAAAGCGTATTGATAGCTGCACTTGACGTTTTCCCGAATTCCCCGGCTTTTTTGCGGCCTTCTTCGGTGACGTTGCCAAATTTATCAATGCTGGTGGCGCAGCCATCCGTTGAGGCTTTCGCTTCTTGCAGATAAGCGGAGTTCTTGGTGATTTCGCCGTTCAGATTGTTGATGTCTACTTTAGCATTATTGAGCTCCTTGCCCCAATAATTAACGCCCTTTTGAGCCGCAGCGGACTTGGCCTCATTGGTGGATAGCTCTTCATTCAGCTTCGCAAGCTGTTCCTTGAGCTCCGCCTGTCTGGCCGAAGTATCGCCAGTGCTATTGGCGAGATCCGCCATTTCCTTTTCAACAGCAGCGATCTTGGATTTGATATCTTCAGTTTTTGATGCGTATGTCTGTTGCGCCTTCTGAGCGTTTTCAAGCGCGGATTTTAGTTCCGTAATCTTCTGCTGCTGGGTAGAATACATCTTGCCCAACGCTTCACCCTTTGCCGTGAGCGCGGCCGCGCTGTTTGCCGCATTTTTATATTCGCTCTCAACAAGCTTGAGGGCTGACTGCTGATTTTTGAATTCAGCGTTTAAGGCCGCTACTTTTTGCTTGGATTCCGCATCGCCTTCAATGGCAAGACGAGTTGAAATTGTTCGTACAGCCAATGTCTTTCCCTCCTTGAAGACATCGGCACGAAGGCACTACTTGTCGGATTTGTTATTAATCTTGATTTCAAACTCTCTTGCGCAGTTCCGTCCTTTGCACTTTACCCATAGGCCAGAGCAGACGGCATTTTTCTCGCGCTCGATAGGCATTTTATATCCGCAATACGGACATATAACTTTCTCGCGGGGCTTCATCCCTTTGAGCGGCGGTTGCTTTTACCCTCCGCCTTGTGGGCGCTCGTGAATGATTTAATTTCATTCGCCAGGAAGAAAATCAAATCCGTAAAATCCGTTATGGATTTTGAACGTCCAGTGAAGATTTTATCAGTTGCCCCTTCACCTAAAACGTTGTCAATTACATTTGAGCAAAATGAAATCGCATCTTCCGTTGTTTTTTCTCCATTACCGAGTTGTGTTGCAAGCTTGCTGGCTTCTTTCTGAAATCCTACCATTTTGTCGCCCATTTCGGCGTCACATCTGAATGTAAATGGATTGCCTGCAATGTCTACGGTTAGGTCGTAACTTTTAAATTGGAATGTTGCCATGATAATTCCCTCCATTATTTAAAATAAAAAGCCCACCCGGGCAGATGATCTATTTCTTTGCATAAAAAAACCGCCTTTGTTTGGCGGTTTTGATTTTCGATGTAAGCTATGCGCTTTTTTGCATATATTGAAATGTTGCCATGAATTCTTTTGCTTTCTCAATTACAGCCGAATATAATGCGTCGCCCTTATTTGCTTCTCCAACCAGAACAGGTAGAATAATTAATGGGCGTTGTAAATCGTTTATAAAGATCCTTATGTCAACCGAGTTGACTTTTTCGTTGATATTTTTTGATGAAGATGCTCCAGCTATTGCCCCTACGGTTCCTAAAAGTAGGCCTCCCATGAGCGCCTCTCCGGCAGTGCTGCTGACAACGCTTTGCCCATTTTCAGTTAATTCAAAACTGTTTATGGATTTGTAAGGCAAAATGTGCGGCCCGTCATTCTTGCTTACAACGCAATAGCACCACTTTTTATTGATATCGTCTACGTAAAATAGGATGTTTTTTGATTGTATTTTTTTGCTTATCGAGAAATTGGCCTCCTGCAGCATGCGTTCTGCCGTATGTTCCATTTCAACCCTGCGCTCTTCGCGTTCCTCTTCTGCCTTATTCTCATTATGCTTTTTCACTGCGGATGATATGAGGATGATTGGCAGAAGGATTAACGCGAGCAAGCCAATTAGAAAGAATGCCACGTAATCTCCTCCCCTCTTTTTCTGAAATCATACCATTGTATTCCAGCGCCCGCAATGTTAATCGTCCTTTTTTTCTTTCGGCCTGCTCATTTCAAATACATCAAATATGACGCCAAGGCGAAACAGCATGGCTTCCTTTGCACTTAACCCGCCCAATGTACCCATGCGGATTACTTCCGGCTGCGTCAACCTGTTATTTTTTTTTTATTGAGTTCGGCAAGCCCGAGGTCAACTTCATCGTCCTCGCTCTTTTTTTCACGCTTATACCCGTCATATTGAGCATCGGCCAGCGCATTTTTGAGTTCAAGTATCCCGATAGGTGAGAGCGATATCCGCAGCTCATCTTCCGTCAGTATGCCTTGCTGCTCATGTCCCATATAACGGCGCAGGAGTTCGCCCTGCTCCGCAAGTATCACGGCAATTTTGCATGCCCGCTGGAAGCCAAGCGCATTATCTTCCCTTATGAGTTCAACGATATTATCCGTTTCAAATTTATCACGGATCGCCATCATGGCAGAGGCGTTGAACAGGAGATTATATAACTTCCCGTTTATTTTTACTGTAATCATATATACCTCCGAAATGGGTAAGGGGCGGTTTCCCGCCCCTTATGCTACTAGAGAATGGCCGCGAATTAGAATATAACCGCGACTTTGTGCGCCGCCGCAACAGCTGCTATCGTGTATACACCATCAGCAATGGCTGCAACGTTGTCAACGCCATTGTCATACAATGCCGTAGGCGTTCCGGTAATGGTCAGTACAAAGTTCTCTCCGGACTTCACCATTGTAAGCCCGATCGGCGTTGCAGCCTCGCTAGCTCCAGCGCCATTCACCTGCACTTCTACCGCGAATGCCGCTGTGCGGCCGAGTTTGGCGTCTACCCATAGAATTGCCTGCGATTCATCAGTGAACAGCTCCATTTCACGCCACTGGCCGTAATTCGGCGCAAATATCGTGAATGTGGTCGGCGTTGTCTGGAATGTGATTCCGCTTGTTCCGCGCGTTGTCGCATTGTCATTCCCCAGCGCTGCCCTGGCTTTGGGATAGTAATAGGCCTTAAAATACCTCACGCCGTTACGCATGAGCGATTTATAATAGCCTAATCCGCCTAAAGGCGGGGTATCGCCTTTGTAGTCCTTCACATTGTTGCCGTTTACCGTTGCTCCGAAAATCAGGCCATGCACCGATTCAAGGATATCATCGGTTTCCAGCGCCAATGTTGCGCTTGCGAATTCGCTTAGTTGCTCCGCTATTTCATCATCTGCAGGGAGTTCTCCGGTTGCCAGATTTATCGTCAAATTTGCTGCCGCCAATTTGCCGAGCACCGCGCCCGTTCCATAGGTCGGAAGTGCATCATCCGGTTCGGTAACGATTGGGGCGAATACTGGGCGTTTAGCACCAAATGCCGCCATGCTTCATTCCTCCTTAAAGGTTTTTGCTTTTTAGGTACTGGTCGTAAACTCTGAATTCCGCGTCTACAGCTTCATCTGCGCAGCCTTCGTTTGCTGTGCGCATCCACTGACTGGCCGGAATATTTCGTCCCTCAGCGCCGAATTCATGGACGAACGCCACTTCGGCGTTGCTTGCCTCTTTGTCTCCACCGCCGTAGGTGTACGTTCTGCCATGCTTGCTGCGCTGGTATGCCTTGGTTTTTACTCTGGAATGGTATTTGTGGTGGGGACCGTGCGGGTAAACGTTGATATACCGCATATTGCCCTTCGCTTTTCGCTTATGGTCAATCTCGATAGAATCACGCAAGGTTGTGGTATCCACGAGCCCCATCTTGTCGAGCTGTTTCTTTTGTGCCTCCACGACCACTTCCCCAGCAGCCTCCAGCATATCAAAAACAATATCATCAGGCATTTCCGCCAGCTCGTTCAAATCAAGAATGAGCTCTTCAAGGCCGTTTGAGTAAATCACTCAAGCTCAACCCCTTCCGCGTCCTCGCATTCGAATACGTAATGCTGGCCGTTCTTGTCGGAAGCGTTTGTTTCATCCGGCCATGTGAGACCTGCTGAAAACAGTTTTTGCTTGATAGACTTCCGCCTGGCCAGGCTGTTATGGCCGAGCGGGCAAAAATAATGCACCTGTATCAGGTGCAGTTCATGGCCCGGCGCATCGTCGCCGAAATCCTCCGGCACTGAGTTGTAGTTGAAGGTGATGTACTCCTTAGCCTCTCCGGTATAGACATCCGGAACGCACGGTATTCCAAAATCCAGCGCCGACTTTATTTTCTGGTTCGACGTCATACCGGCGTCACCTTCCGTTTCAATTTGATTTCTAGCCACTTATTGCGCTGCTCGACGTTGTCAAGGCTGATGATTTCGTATGCCGTGGCCGCAAGCGCAGCATTTACAGCGGCAGCGGACTCGCCCTCGTCCTCAATTTCATCACCGGCCGCCAGTGCCTCGACGTATTCGGCAGCGCGGTAAATCAGGCACGTCGCAGTAATCAGCGGGCTGTACCGTATCGTCAGTGTTGCAGGCTCAGTCAGGCCAAGCTGCGCGGCATCATAAATCTCGGTACCGTGGACATTGATCCACTTGCAGCGGACGGTCTTCTCATTGCCATCATCGTCCTGTCCGAAAACATTCGTCCATGTTTCAGTTTCGTACCCGTCGGCGTCATTTGTTTTGGTGCGGTTAAAAACCATGATCGGCGTGCGCAGCTCGCCTGCATTTGCCTCTTTGCTCACGTCGTTTCACCATCCTTGGCGCCGCGTAACTGCAGCACAAAGGAATTTATCATCCCCTGCGCTGCAGATATTACGCCCGCCTTGTAAGCTCCGCTTGCAGTAAGTCCGCGATTGTCGTAAAAGAATCCGGCTATTGAGTATACCGCGAGGTCGTATTTAGCGTAATTAAACATCTCTGGACGCCCCGCTTCGTTCAGAGTATCTTTCGCTGCTGCCAAGCAAAGATCCGCAATCGTGTCGGAGGCGTCAGGCGGCAACCCCAGATACTCCGACTTGAATATTTCTGATGTTACCGCCATGCTGGAGTCTCCTTTCAGTTACGCCATCTTGACGCTGTTGGTGTAGGCCGTCTTGCTGTCGTATGTGATGGCGCATCGGAATTCCACATCCTCATCCTGCCCGTCAACCGTCGTAAGAGCAGCACCGTTGTAACCAGTGTACGCGGAAGTCAAATCCGTCCAGGTGCCGGCATTGTTGTACTGCCACAGGTAGGTGATGCCGCTGGTCGGTTTGTTGTCATCGTCGGTGTTGAAGGTCGCTGTAGCTGTAATTACTTCACCGGCGAGCTTAGCACTCGTGGCGCTCTTTGCGATACCGCCAATAACAGCCACGGCGATTACGGCGAGCCGGAACGCGCTCTTGAGTTTGATCTGATGATCTCCCCAAGCCGTCAGAACGTATAGGTACATGCCTGTCTTGACGTCCTTATCGGAGTCGAGCACTGCGGTCGGCTCGTAATTCTGCTTCGCATAACGGAAATCACCAACAATGGGGATTGTGGCGCGATCGTTGAATGTTACCGGTACGCCCAGCACTTCCTCAGGTTTTGCTGTAAACAGTTCGCCCGCCTGA
Source organism: Bacillota bacterium (assembly GCA_023396535.1). Taxonomy (GTDB): domain Bacteria; phylum Bacillota; class Clostridia; order Christensenellales; family CAG-138; genus JAEWWD01. The sequence goes on along the minus strand of JAEWWD010000270.1, from coordinate 824 downwards.
TTGGAGAGGGTCTGTACATAGGTGTACCAATCAGCTGCACGCATAACGACTTTTGCGTTCGCGCGGAACATATCGTCCAGATCGCCAAGCGCAGCCATAATCGCAGCGACAACGGAAGCGCCGGTCACGCCTTTTATGCCAACCATATAGAAAGACATGTGCTTGTGGTCATCGTCGGCGGACTTGGCGAATGCGCGAAGCTTCTCCTTACGTGCCAACGCGGAGCGCAGGCCGTTTTCAACGGTGGTCACGAGGTCGGTATCTGTACCGTATACAACAGTATCGGCAACCGGTATCATGACCTTCGTCTTATAGCGGCTATACGTGACCAGCTCAGACGAGGTTTCGATTTCTTTCGCCGTTTCAGCGTCGACGACATCCTCCAGGAGGTCCTCATCGTCAATCGCGAAAAGGAGGCGCGGTTCTTCAAGCCCGGCTATCTGGGACGTCTGTTCAACACTCCGCAGGGAGTTCTCTTCAAACGGCTCCGTAATAAGCTCGCGGGAAAGTGTGCTCGGAAGCAGATTGGAACCGCTGCCGAGGTCAGCGGAGCCTGCAGGTATTGCGCCGAGGCCGGCATATGTCTTTTTTACGCCATCCCGGTCGCCCGTGGCCACCGCGCGGAAGTAATCCGCCTTGGTCTTAATGGCCACGTCCTTTTCGGTCATGCCACCACCTGAACCAGCCTTCGCGGCAACCGCCGCGCGCTGGGCCTCTTCCATCTCGTCGTGTTGAGTCCTGAGCAGCTTGCGGCGTTCCGCAAGCTCATCGCGGTGTTTCGTTTTTTCCGTGATATCCTTCATATCAACGGTGGGGTCCGCCGC
>JAEWWD010000267.1 GCA_023396535.1 Bacillota bacterium | reverse complement strand
AAAATATCAGGGCTTTTTGTCCTTTGAGCTGGGCGGGCAATATGCCGGCGAGCCATCCGCCGCCTTGTCGGCCGGCATCCGCTATATGCAGCAAATTCTGGGGGCTTAATTATGGATGAGTCCACGGAAGTTCTTGCAATCGCAGAACAGCGGCGTGCGCGGCTGAGGACGTTCCTTAGGGAACAGGGGCTGGATGGCATACTCATTTCACGCCGGGATAATTTTGCCTGGCTGACGTGCGGCGGCGCAAATAGCGTGCTGCGAATGACGGAGTTTGGCGCCGCAACTGCGCTCGTTACCAGGGAAAAGCAATATCTTATTGCTTATACGATGGATTGCGGCCGTATTCTGGAAGAACAGATTGCAGGCCAGGGATACGAGCCTGTCGTATGCCGATGGTATGAGGATGATCCCGCTACAAAGGCTTCAAAACTACTCACAGGCACATTCGTGTCGGATTTGCCGCTTTCAGGTATGCGCACTGTCGACCTCACACGTATGCACGGCCCGCTTGCGCCGCTTGAGATGGAACGATGCAGATGGCTGGGCGCTGCAACGGCGGCGGCGTTTGAGACGGTTGTTGAAAAGATATCTCCGGGCATGTCGGAGATTGAGATCTCAAGATTACTTGGTACGGAGCTCATGCTGCGCGATCTTGATGCAGAAGTCCTTATTACAGGCTCGGATGAGCGCATAGGCCGTTATTGGCATGCGTTGCCCTCTTCCAAACGGGTTGAACAATATGCGCTCATTCACGCGGCCGCCGGTAAATGGGGACTTCACGCCTGTGTAAACCGATTGATAAGCTTTAGCGAACCTCCCGAATGGGTACGGCATGCGCATGATGCTGCAAAAACCATACTGGCACGGGTATTATCCATGATTCGCGAGGGTACTGCATACAGGGATATCCTGAAGTGTCAGAAGGATGGGTATGCTGAGCTTGGATTTGAGGACGACTGGAAGCTTCATTTTCAGGGGGGCGCTATGGGGTATTATCTGGGAGACCCCCTTAGATGCACAACGGACATGCGCGTGGAAAACGAGCAAGCATTCGACTGGTTTATCACTGTGCGCGGAGTGCAGACGGAAGAGCTGATCCTGCTGACGGAGGGCATGCCGGAAATAGCCTCGCGGGGCGAGCGGTGGCCGTGCTCGGAAATTGAAACGCGGACGGGGATCGTAACAATGCCGGATATATATGTTTTGTGAGTCGCAGGGAGGGGAATACGTTGCATACGGTAGCGATAGGATCTGATCCAAACGCCATCGAGGCAAAGAAGAATATGATACGGTTCCTCAGCCAAAAGGGATATTCGGTAACGGATATGGGGAGCGACGACACCATCTATGCGAATGTCGCATTCCAGGTTTCATCCGCCGTTGCGAACGGGAAATTCGACAGGGGAATTCTCATTTGCGGTACAGGAATCGGTGTTTCGGTAGCCGCCAACAAGGTCAAGGGCGCTTATGCGGCGCTGCTTACGGATATCTACTCAGCGGAGCGCGCCCGGAAGAGCAACAACGCCAATATCGCCTGCTTTGGCGCGTTTACGCTGGGCATACGCATCATGGAAAGACTGGCGGAAGAATTTTTGCGCTCAGAGTATGAAGCCAATGGACCGTCTCAGCCCAAGATTGACCGAATCTATCAATACGAAAACGGCACTATGGAATAAAGCAAACCTGTGGAACGAAAAAGAGGGCCTTCAATTTCCCGAAGGCCCTCTTTGATGTGCGTTTGGGCAGATCTGGCGGAGAAGGACATCCCGTGAACAGCCTTTTGCCGGTGTCTTGTTGTACAGCTCATGAGGATACCCCAGGATATCTTAATGCCGATATCCTACCAGCCAGGGAGCCGGCGTTCCTGAAAAATACCAATTATTACCAATACATCTAGCCGGTCTGCAAAACGCCGGTGCTGTCGAAGTAGTATTTCATGCCGTCAATGGTCGTTGAGCCGGTTACGGCGGCGCCGTTTTGGTAGTACATATACCCGCCGTCGTCATTTTTCGCCCATCCCTGTGCGGTAGCGGGGTCGACGGTCAGCTTGACATACCGGTGCAGCATGGCCGAAACCTCCGCCCGGGTTGCACCGGATTTGGGATTGAACCTGTTACTGCTGTCGCCCATCATGACGCCGGCCTGCTGCATGGCTTTGACCGCGATCTTGTAGGTGATGGCGTTGCTGTCCGTATAGATGACCGCTTCACGGGTCGCAGGCAGCTTGTAGCCGGTGGCCTTGGCGTAGTTTTGCAGTATGACCGCGATTTCCTCGCGGGTCACAGCGCTGTCAGGTGCGAACTGACCGTTTCCGACGCCCAGCATAATGCCTTTTTTGTATGCCCACTCAATGTAAGGTTGGAGGGCGCTTCCGGCTTTTACGTCACAAAAGCTGCTGGTCTTGTAGCCGCTCATATCGGCGCCGGAAAGTCTGCCAAGGGCCGTTGCCAGTATTCCGCGGGTGATGGCCGCATCGGGGGAGAATGCCGTTCCGGAAGTTCCCGAAAGCAACCCGCAACCTATCGCATATTCGATGCTGTCCTTCGCCCAATGCTTTGCGATATCGAAAAATCTGTCGCTGGGGGCGCTATAGCCCACGCCGTATACTGAGAAATGGTTGACGGACAAAATCACGCGCTTGCTGTTTGCGTCATAGACCGAATTCGCAATGCGGTTGATTTTCTTGTCCGCGCTCACATAGGCACCGTAAAGATAACCGCCGGACTCATTTTTGCCGGGGGCGGTAGCGATGCTCAGTGTAACGCTGCCCTTGCCCAGCGAGGTAATGCTGACAGCCTTTTTGGCCCTTGTCGAGGTGATGGCGATATCATAGGCATTGCGCAGGCCGGTCGCCGCCGCAGGTTTGACGGTGATGACAACATCGCCGCCGCTTTGTGTGCTAAACTGTCTGAGGGCCTCCGTATCAAAGCCCATATTGACCGGCAGGCCGGAAACGCTGAAGGACTTTACTCCCGCGTTAAGCAAGCGGTTCAAGGCATTTCGCTCCAGAGTGAGAGCGAAGCCGGTGGCGCCTGCGGCTGTCACCGAAATAGTTACGCCGATGCCGTTTGCGGTATTGCCCATGGCTTTGGCGTCCGCCAGCGCTTGATCAATAACCGCCTTGACTATACTGCCGTTAATGGTCAGGGCTGCATGGCCGTTTGTTACCTGTGCGGCCGCGGTCACACTGGCAGCGGTGGGCTGGTTTGGCCTTGTTTTAAAGATGGGTGAGCTGCCGCCGTCGGGCCGGTTTCTTGCGGTAAAGGTAATGCTGATGCCTTCTACTTCCAGATAATTGACCGTATCGTCCGGCACGAAGCGGGCCTCGAAGGTGTTTTCCCCGCGTACGGTTGTCGCCGAAGGATTCACCCACTCGAAGCGCCCGCTGACGCTGGCCTCGCCGTCTGTCAGCGGAATTTTCGACAGCGCAGTTCCGGCATAAATGTTGCCGCTGACGGTTGGAGGGGTTAGAATACTCGGCGCAGCCCTGCCAATGATAAAGGTCGTGAAGCCGGTGCTGCCCGCGTAGTTGCCGATGCCGGTAATATTGACGGCAGCGGCAGCTCCGATGTTCGTATTGTCACTGTAGCCGTAAGTGAAGTCAATGTCTTCTGTCAGAAGCACGTCTCCGTCTTTCACCTCCGGCTCCGGTGTGATGGCGCTGCCGGTATAGGTTTGCGGTTCAACAGATGCGACCGTAAAGGTAATCGCACGGGGATTGACCGTCACCGTGAAAATGGCAGACTTGGCAACATAGTCATTATCAGCCGCCTTTGTTA
>JAEWWD010000256.1 GCA_023396535.1 Bacillota bacterium | reverse complement strand
GGTTATCCGGCGGGAAGAAAACGAGTCCAATACCGTACTGCAGGCGTCTATGAAAATTTCCGCGTATCTGTATTCCATTACGTACTCCTCATTATTGTCTGATTTACTGTTCCCTTCAGAGCGCTTCTATAGAACGTTCTGCCGTCCGCCCCCGGCTAATCCAGGCGGGGCAGCGTCATCAGGAAGGAAGTGCCCCGGTTCCATGCCGTTTCGATTTCCAGCGTACCCCCCAACTCCTCGCAGGCCTTCAGGCACGCGGGCATGCCGGCGCCCCGCCCCGACAGCACGCTGACGCTTTCGCTTGTGGAAAGGCCGTCCAGCAGTATCAGACCGCATATCTCGCGCTCGGTCATGGCGTTAAGCTCTTGCTGCGTGCGCAGGCCGCATTTGAGCGCCTTTTCCCGCACTTTATCGAGATCTATTCCCCGCCCGTCGTCGCGGATGCAAAGCGTAAACCGCCCGTCGTCCGTTCCCGAAACGTCGCATTGTACAAGACCGGCTTGCGTTTTGCCGCTTTCCATACGCTCCTCGTCCGCCTCTATGCCATGGTCCATGATATTTCGGTAAACATGTACGAGCGACCTGAAAAAGTCCGCGTATTGATCGGCGTCCACTTCGATATCGTCGCCCCCCACGACATACTGAGGCATGCTCTTCATGGTTTTGTCCGCAAGATACTGCAGGTAATCCCGGTATTGCTCCAGCAGTTCCCTGACATTCTTCCGGTTTAATCCGCCAAGCAGGCGAATGACTTCCGCGGGCGTCAGCGGCCGGCCCGCGGCAAGAATTTGTTTTTCCAGCGCCGCAAGCCTGGATTTATGAAAAGAGACAATCTCGCTCTTTTCAAAATACCCGCTGCCCAAAGCCTCCGAAATGACGCCAAGATCATATTCCAGCATGGCGTCGGGGGAAGCGCCGGCCATAATACGGTCGATATCCGCCATGCAAGCGCTTTCGCCGCGCTTGATAAGCCCCATCAGCGCATCCTCGAATGCATGCAGTTCATCCGACGCGCGAAGAAACCCATACTGCGCGAAATCGCCTTTAAATGTGTGCACGGCGCGAAATAACGCGTTCAAACCGTCGCGGAACTGAACGCCATTTGCGCATATCGAGCGGTACGCGCCCGAAAACAGCTCGCGGAATTCCTCAATCATGCGCCGGATCTGGGATTGGCAGGTAAACGCCTTGATCAGGAGGCGCTGCCTGTTTCGGTCCTCCTCCATGGCCCTTTCAAGCGCGATTTTTTCTGTCACGTCGTTCAATATGACCATAACGGCTTTTTGTCCGTCGCTTTCAATGCGCCGGTACTGTAAATGAATATCCCTGCCATTGATCACGCAGTCCGCGGGCAGCAGCGTCAGATACACGTTATCCGTAACCGGGGAGTTGTTTTTGAAATAGCTGTCAAACGCCATCCGGAACACGTCCGCCTTTTCCTGCGGGAAGTATCCCTTCATCAGCTCCGGAAATACTTTGCCGCCTATGGCGGCCTGAAATATGCCATCACACTTGTAGCTGTATTCCTGCTTGATCACAATATCCGCGCCGAACCATAAAAATCCCTGATCCGCGTGATCCAGCAGGTTCCGTACGGAGGCCGACTGGTATTCAAGGCTCTTGCGAAGCAGTATTTCCTGTTCATTCGCGCTGATCAATTGCCGCTGCTGGTTTTTCAGCACGCCGATCTGCGCCTCGTTGCGCCTGGAAAGCTCCAGAAGGAATTGCCGTATGCTGATAACGCCCAGATACGTCAGGTTCTGGTAGATGACGATATAATCGTACAATTTACTCTGCGTGCGGCCCATGGCCATAACGCCGAGTCTGGATACGCCGTCCGACACGTCCGCCTTCATGAACTCCGCATCCATCAATATCCGCACGGGCCGCTTCATATACAGGGAATGTCCGTAACGCGTCCCCATCGTCTGAAAAAACAGCGTGCGCATGATGATGCCCACGGGATTTATGCGCTCCAGCACGACGATTCCCTCCGCTTCCGGATAGCGGTCGAACAGCTCCTGCGCCGCCTGGCCGTCGGAATCGGCCTGCAGAACGGGGGCGTCTATGACGAATTGACGGAGGCTCCCCTCCTGCTCAAAATCAGTCCGTCTGATCGTACCCGCATCAAGCATAAGCGCGCGCCTCCGCCGTCACGCCTCCGCCGAATATGTCCGCTATGGTGCACAGTACGTCCTGCTCCTTAAACGGTTTTGTGATATAATGCCGCGCGCCGCAGTTCATGGCCTCGATGATCTTGACCTCCTGCCCCAGCGCGGAAATCATGACGACGCAGGCGGTGTCGTCCATCGCGCGGATGGCGCACAGCGCGCCAATGCCGTCCAGTACCGGCATGGTGATATCCATGGTCACCAGATCCGGGCGGAACTTCTCGTATTTCTCCACGGCCTCCTGCCCGTTCGCAGCCTCAGCGATGATCTGGTAGCCCTGCTTTTCAAATATCTTCTTCAAGTTCATCCGCATAATCAATGAGTCGTCGACGACCAGTATTCTTTTCATATATATCCCTCCTGAAAATGGTACATCTTCCGTATCGGCATTTTTTACGCGCGGCCTGTAAATTGCGCGCGCAGGTATTGTTAAATTCAGGTCATGACTTCCAAGCGGCAGGCGAAGGGTTTCGCCTGTTGCCCGTTTGCGCAAAAAAATACCGCCGTTCAAAGGCGGCGGTACTGTATTCCTCTAAAACAAATACTACTCAATCTTCAGCAGATATCCTTCCGCATCCACAAAATCCGCGCTGCCCTCGACATACGCCCTGAGATATGCCACCTTATTTTTGATGGCCTGATATGTACTGCCCGATACCACCGCGCTCCATGTGAGCGATGTCCCCACCGGTACCTTGGTCGTGGAACCGGACTGATCAAACGACCTTCCCTGAGACCAGGTGTAGAGCACATTCTTGTTCGCGTCCAGGAGCTGGAAGTCATACTTCTGGCCTGTCGGATGCTTGATATACGCATGCCGCAGGGAAGCGTTGCGAACGGTGATGCTCATTTTGACGTACGCGGAGGTCTTGGCCGCGGCCGACGTGACCGTCACGAATGTGCTGGGGCTGAACTCCACGGTATACCCGCTCGGGTCGATAAAGCTGGCGCTGCCCTTGACATACGCCTTCATATAGGAAATCTTGTTCTTGATATCCTTGTAGTCGTCGCCCGATATGGTGTCGCTGTAAGTGAGCGTGCTCCCGGCTTTGATGGTCACGGAAGCCGCCGTTTGCCGGTATATCCCGTCGTCATACGAGCTGTACAGCAAGTTTCGCTTGGAGTCGTACAGACGGAAGTCGTACCTCTGGATCGTCGGGAACTGTATGCGCACGTCCCTATTGGAGCCGTTCGTGATAGTGACGCTCATCTTCAGAGAATCGTTGCCGGGGACCACATTGGCGGACACCTTTACAAGAGTATTTGCCTGCAGCGGTACCTCATATCCCGTCGCGTCTATAAAGCTGGCTTTGCCGGTAATATACGCCCGGAATGTGTCGATCTTGTTCTTGATGGACCTGTACGCGCTGCCCGAAAGCGTTTCGCTATAGGTGACGATTTCGCCGGCGCGCAAAGTCTGTGTTCTTTCCGCCGCGATAAACGATTTATCGGCGGACCAGGTATACAGCGTCTTGCCGCTGCTGTCGAGGAGCTGGAAGTCGTACGTCTGGCCCGACGGGTAACGGATGGATACCGACCTGCTGGTCCTGTTGGCGATCGTGACGTACATCTCTATGGAATCGGAATTCACCACGACGTCGGGCAGTATGCTTAC
>JAEWWD010000229.1 GCA_023396535.1 Bacillota bacterium | reverse complement strand
TCTCTATTTGGTGCGGTAGATGGGACTTGAACCCATACGCTCGCGCACACGCCCCTCAAACGTGCCTGTCTGCCAATTCCAGCACTACCGCGCTGCAGGACTTATTATACTGAATCGGCATAGCGCTTGTCAACCACTTTTCATATTGGTTGTTATAGCCCGTTCGGATCCCTCAAATTACGCTGGGATATCGTAAAAAAAGCAATTATTCCTCCGAGCCACGTGCGCCTGCCGTTTCGCCCGACGGCTTGCGGCGGCGGTTACGCCCTCCCCGGCGGCTTCTATGCGGCTTGTTGGCGGATTGCTGCATCTGCTGGCCGTTCTGTTGCTGCGCATTCGCATTCTGCTGCCCCTGCGGGCGGGCTTGCTCATTTTGGCCCGGCTGAGCGTTTTGCGGCCTCGCCTGCGCATGGCGCGCTTCCGGCTGGCGCTTGGTATGCACGGATTGCTGGGGCTTTTGAGCATCCTGCTGCTGCATATGCGGGCGCTGTCTTTTTTTATCCGCATGCCGCTTTTCCTGCTGTTCACGCGGCTCGCGTTGCTCCGGCTCATCGGATGAAGATACAGACTCCCGTTCCTCCGGCAAATGCCCGGTCACGAAACGGAACTCTTCCTCCTCCGGTTGGTTTTCTTTCGCGCGCGCCTGAGCGCTGGCGGCAAGCTCACGCCTGAGCGCCTCTTCCTCCTCCGGCGTGCCCGGCTTTCGAATATCGGTAAAATGATATTCCCTGAGATCCGGCGTTCCGTCGCTCAGGAGTATGCGTACTTTCGTTTTTTCGGTGATCACGTTATTGTCTATGACAGTACCCCGCCCGTCCGGCGTGATGACCTCACGGTTGGTACGCGGCATTAGCTTACGCATGCTTTCATATGCATCCTGCTCATATTTCAGGCAGCACATCAACCGGCCGCACAACCCGGAAATCTTGGTAGGGCTGAGACTGAGCTTCTGTTCCTTCGCCATTTTGATGGAGACCGGCTGAAAATCCTCCAGAAACGTCTTGCAGCACACGGGCCGGCCGCAGGAGCCCAAACCGCCCAGCATCTTTGCTTCATCGCGGACGCCGATCTGCCGAAGCTCGATGCGCGTCTTGAACACATAGGCGAGATCCTTGACCAGCTCCCGGAAATCCACCCGCCCTTCGGCGGTAAAGAAGAACGTGATCTTGCTGCCGTTGAACGTGTACTCAACATCCACCAGCTTCATATCCAGCCCGTGGCTGGCGACTTTTTCCTGACAGATATCGAACGCTTCGGCCTCAAGCTGCAGGTTGCGCTCATGCGTTTCATGATCATCCTCCGTCGCGATGCGCAACACGTCTTTCAAGGGGGCGACAATCTGCTCCTCCGGTATGTCGCGCGGGGCCAGCACCACTTCGCCATATTCCATACCGCGCGCTGTTTCCACGATCACGCCGTCGCTTTCGTTAATCTCCAAAGCGCCCGGGTCAAAATAATACATGCGGCCCGCTTTTTTGAAGCGTACGCCGATCACACGTTTCATCATGTTCTCAAACCTTTCCGGCATTATCCGCCGTAAGCGCAAAGTTCGGTAATGAGCGCATCCATCGTAAGGACAGGATTGGCTGTCAATACGCGGGATTGGGCGGATAATATCAAATCCATGATACCCTGTAAACCTGAAATTGTAAAGCGCCCGGCTGCCTTGCTCAGGCGTGCGGACTCTCCCGGGTTCTGCAGCATATCGTCCAATCCGAGACATATATGAATGGCGTCAAGACACAGCGCCTGCCATATGCGCAGGCAATAGCGCGCGGACAGCCGCTTTTCTTCCGTCTGTTTGCGCCTTTCCTCCGGCGGTGCGACAGGCGTGCCCACCAGCTCCGCCATCGCCGTATAGGGCGGCGTACGCGCACTTAGCAGCGTTTGAAAGAAAAGGTCGACGGCCCCCCTGTAAAACGCCTGCCGCTCAGTCGCTGCGATTTCAACCGCAAGCTGCGGCGCGCCCTCGGACAGGCGGGCCCCCAGCCGCGCAAGCTCCGCCGGTACGCCCTGCCCCGCCAGGCGGCGGATAAGCTCCTCCTCCGGCTCCGCGCCCAGCCGCAGTATCGCGCAGCGCGAGCGTATAGTGGGCAGAAGCCCCGCCTCCAGCCCCGCAAGCAGGAAAATCGTATTGGCAGGCGGTTCCTCCAGCGTTTTGAGCAGCGCGTTCTGCGCGCCTTCTTCCATAGTATGCGCTTCCAGAAGGGTCACCGCCCTGCGGCCGGATTGCGAGCGCGCGCCAAGCTCGAATTCCATGGCGCGTACGGCGTTCACCGGAATGGCGCCAGGCCCGAGCTCAATATAATCCGGGCACGCGCTCAGCTTGTCCGTATCATCCGTATCCAGGCAGTACCGGGCAGCCGCCCGCCGCGCCAAAACGCATGCGTCGCTGCCTTCCGGCCCCGCGATGAGTATGGCATGCGGCACTCGCCCCCGCCCAATAGCGGAGAAAAGCCGCGCCGCGGCGGTATGGTTGGACATGAAGAGCCTCCCTGTAGTTGAAAACTGTTTCGTCGTTATACGGCGCTTTCAGCAAGTCCGCCCTCGCCAAGCAGGACTTCGCGCAACTGCTCCACACTATCCACGATGTGCATCGGCTCGTAGGGCGTCATCTCCTCTACAGAACCGCAGCCGCCGTACAGCACGCCTATGGATGCCATGCCCACTTCCTTCGCTGCACACAGATCGAACATCCTGTCGCCCACCATCACGGCCTGGTCCGGCCCAAAGCCCTGCTCTTTCATCAGCGCGCGCAGTATATCGGCCTTTTCCATCAAATTGATGGCAGGGTCCACGCCCTTGATATAGTTGATATACGGCCGCAGTCCCAAGCTCTCCGACTGCTCTTCACATGCAGTCTGCGTTTTACAGGTCGCGATAGCGGTGCGCATGCCTGCCCGCTGAATATCCCGCAGCAGCTCAACCACGCCGGAAAACGGGCGAAGGATATCCAGCGCCGTTTGCTTGAATATCTCACGATAAGTGGTAAGGGCCTTATCCAGTTCTTCTCCATGAAACCCCAGATAATCCGGAAAGAAGTGCAGGATCGGCGGGCCTACGCAGGGGCGGAGCTGCTCTTCCGTAAGGGGCTCCCTCCCCATCACCTTCAATAGTTCCGAAAGCGAGAGTATGATTCCGGGGGCGCTGTCCACCAACGTACCATCGAAATCGAACACGATTACATCAAATTTTGGCATACTAATTCCTTCCGGCGCTTGCGCCAAATGTAAAATTATTGATGCTCGGCGGCAGCCTGTCCGCATACCACCGTCAATTTTCCATCCCGCAGCCCAAACAGGGACGCGCCCAATGCCCGCTGCGCCGTCAGATACGCCACTGCCTCCGCGTCTATGCGCTCGCCCGGCGTAAAAAACGGTATGCCCGGCGGGTATACGCCCGCCGCATCCGCAGCGATACGGCCCGTGCAGTCAGCGAGGGGAACCTGCTCCGCCGGGGACCGGGCAGCTTCCGAAACGGACATTTCCCGCTGCAGGGCCGTATGCGGGCCTGCCTGTGACCCGATCATCCTCGTGCCGTAAGGCAGCGTGCGCAGCGCATCCAGCAGCATATCATGCCATACGGGATCATCCGAGGGCGTACAAATGCACACGATCCGCCGGGCATCCGCCATTTCCACGAACACGTTGTGCTGTTCCAGCGTCCGTTGCGCTTCATATCCGGTGATACCGCGCCCGCTTACGTCAACGACTATACGTGTAGCGTCCATATCCGTAACGCCTGCCCTGCCCACGAGCATACGCGGCAGCGTACGCAGACCTAAAATGCCGTCGATTTTGTCAGACAGCGCCTGGCAGGCACTTACGGTACGCGTCCAGCAGCCGTTGATCCCCGCGGTATACCGCGCCCAATCGAGCGATGTAAGCAGCAGATAGGACGGCGAACTGGTCTGCACAAGTGAGAGCGCGCGCTGCACAATATGCTCTTTCATACTGGGCCCGGTATGCAGCAGGGCTGCTTGTCCGAGCGCGTTGAGCGTTTTATGCGCGCTGTGCACCCATGCGTCCGCACAGCCCGCCGGGCTTTGCGGCAATGCGTCCGAAAACGGGAAATGCGCGCCGTGCGCCGCATCCACAAAAAGCAGCGCGCCATACTTTTGCGTAACCGCGTACAACGACGGCAGATCGGCGCAAAGCCCGTAATAATTGGGCGACGTTACGAGCACCGCCTGCGCGGGCGCTTCCGCAAGGGATCGCTCCAGCGCCTCGGGCGTCACGCAGCCCCATAAATCGAGCTTCGCGTCATAGTCCGGCTCGACAAACCGGCAATCAAGGCCGGCA
>JAEWWD010000178.1 GCA_023396535.1 Bacillota bacterium | reverse complement strand
CGCCGGCGCCGATGTCCTCATGTACGACGCTGACTCCGCAGGCCTTGGCGTGGTGGAAGCCGTCAAGGAACGCGGCGTGATGTGCATCCCCTCCATCGCGAACCAGAACGATCTGGCGCCGGATCTCGCCATCATGAGCGGTATCTGTGATGTTGCGACTGGTATGGAAGTTATCGTCGGCTACGTTGTCGATGGAACCATCAAGCCCCAGTTCTATAGCTTGGGCGCCTCCACCGGCTGCGTATTCTATGAGCCTAACGACAAGGTATTCTCCACCATGTCCGACGAGGGCAAGGCGGCCGTCGAGGATACGTTCCAGAAGCTCAAGAGCAATGAGATGGATCCTTATGCGTTCGTCGACCAGTACTGCCCCGCTGATGTGCGTATCGGCGGCTAAAGACGCATCATTTGACTTAACTTAATGAAACATGGGGCCGTCTTGGATGAAAACAACTGAGACGGCCCCTGACTTTACGATTCCAGAGGCGGCTGTTTTCCAGGTATCCGTATTCCCGTTGCAGCACCGGCCTCGAAAAATACAGCCAACGCAGCACGGAATGGATATTGTCAAATGAGGCAATTACTCTTATAATAACTATAAAGGTTAATGAATAAATATCGGAGCGGAAGCGAGAGAAACAGTGAGCAGAACGAATTTCAGCGCATATATGGCGATCAAGACCAAGCTCATCGAAACGTTCAGAACGGAAAGCTTCGAGAACAACAAGCTGCCGTCTGAGCCAACACTTGCAAAGCGTTTGGGTATCAGCCTGGTTACGCTGCGGGAAGCGCTCCTCATGCTTGCATTGGAGGGGTATATTACCAAACGGCATGGCTCGGGGAATTACGTTCATCCAAGCACGCTGAATTTTGAAAACCGCAGCTTTTATTTCTACGACATATTCAAACGGCAGGGCGCGCAGCCCGGCCTTCGCGTACTTTCCCAGGAATACAGGCCTGCGGGCGAAAAAGTTGCGAATTTCCTGAACTGTAAAGTGGATGCGCGGGTGCTTGTCAGCCGTGTGGTCTATACGGCGGACACAAAGCCGTCCATCATCACGCAGATGCATATGCCGGAAAACTATCTGACCCGCCAGGATGTGGAGAATATGAGCTTCGTATATATCCATGAGTTGATTTGGGATTTCTTCAGCAGACAGGTTGCGCATGCGCTCAATGAGTATAAGCCTGTTGGTGCGCCGGAGGAAATCGCCTCCCTTATGGAACTTGAGCCCGGGTCGCCCGTTATCTACAGCGAACAGATTTTCTACGACATGCACGATATACCGCTGGTATACTCTTTCCATTATTACGACCCTCAATATTACACGATCCGTACGTTGCAGAACTGGGATTTGAATACGCCCTGATGAAACTGCAGTTATGCAAAGTATGTCTCTGCTTTTTTTTTAGAAAAATCAAATTTTCATAAAAAAAATTTTGGCAAAAGCCGTTTTGCTATTGCTAATTCGATTTTAAAGTTTTATAATAACCTCATTCAAATCAGATTGGGTACAAGGTTGGTAGTACAAAGCGCGCCTGTTTCGGCGGTATAAGGTATTGGTCGGGGCTTTCCTACATGCGCCTATGCCAGCCGGATCTGCCCGGAACGGAGCAAGGGCGGGATTTCTATGGATATAGTTGGAAGCTCGTTTGTTTTTAAATGGATATCCGCCCGGTTACAATAAGGATGAACATCTTTACGGTGATCATCTATAAAAACACAGGAGGAAACACGAATGAAAAAACTGCTGGTGTATCTTTTGACGGCCGTTATGCTGTTGGCGGCGGTTGGCTGCGCTGCGAACAATGCTCCCGCGGCAACCCCGGCGCCCGCGGCAACGGAAGCCCCTGCTGCGACGGAAGCGCCCGCTGCGACGGAAGCGCCTGCGCAGGTCGATTATTCCCAGTATAAGATCGCGCTGCTCGTTCCCGGCACAATCAACGATAATGGCTGGAACTCCGCAGGCTACAACGCCATCAACAACCTTGCCACCACATACGGCGCGCAGGTTACCTACAGCGAAAACATCGCGGTATCCGATATCGAAGAGTACCTGCGCGGCTACGCCAACCAGGGCTATCAGATCATCGTATGCCACGGCTCTCAGTACATCGACTATGTGCATCAGGTTGCCCCCGAATTCCCGGATGTGAAGTTCCTGATCAGCTTCGGCGATGCGGACAAGTCTCTTGCGCCCAACGTTGCCTGCGTAGGCCCCATCGAGTCCGGCTTCCTTACTGGCGCGACAGCCGCGGCGCTTTCCAAGACCGGCGTTGTCGCGATGCTCGGCGGCGAGGAGAATCCGTCCATTAAGGCTACGATCGATGAGTTTGAGGCCGGCGCCAAGTTCATTAACCCCAACGCCACCGTGTACACTGGCTACATCGGCACCCTGACCGACGCCGACAAGGCGAAGGAAATGGCTAAAACATCCATCTCTGAGAAGAAGGTCGACGTCATCAGCGCGACAGCCAACGCCGCGGGCTTGGGCGTTATCCAGGCTGCTGATGAATCCGGCATTATGTCCGTCGGCTTCAACGCAGATCAGAACGCCGCAGCGCCGAATACGGTTGTCGTAAGCGTACTGCGTAACTTTAACATTATGTATGACAAGGTGTTCAATGAGATCGTCAACGGCACCTTCGAAGCCAAGCTGTATGCGTTCGGCATTGCCGACGAAGGCATGATACTCTCCGATTGGCATGGCTGGGATCAGAAGCTTCCCGAGGCCAAGGCTACTCTGGATAAAATGATTGCGGATTTTAAAGCCGGCACCGCGAAAGTTGGCTAATAAGGCTGCTGTTTAGCGGCTAAGTGAGCAGGGGGCCATTTGTCCGCCGAAGGAAAGACAACTCTGAAAGCGGCAAATGGCTCCTTTTAAATGAAAGCGCGGCTTCGCCTGCAGGGTTTGGGAGGCATTGCATGAAGGGAATTGACAAAATCAAGCTCTACAATAACGCGAGGAGCGCGGCACAGCAGGCGCTGATATCCGTCATAGCGGTGGCGGTAGCGCTGGCGGTCGGTATGCTGATCATTGCATTGATCAATATTGATCCGTTCCTGGCGATGAAGAATCTGTTTATAGGCGCATTGGGCAACAAGAATTCCATCGCTGAAACGTTGGTCAAAATGACTCCGCTGCTGTTCACGGGCATGAGCTTTGCGCTGGCCAGCCGGTGCGGATTGACCAATATCGGTATGGAGGGGCAGCTTTACATAGGCGCGCTGTGCACAACGGTAGTAGGCATTTATATCACCGGGCTGCCGGGCTGGCTGCATTTGCCCATCAGTATGCTCTGCGGTTTCCTGGGAGGCGCTTTCTACGGCTGGATCGTTGGGTTTCTTAAGGTCAAAACCGGCGCCAGCGAAATCATCACGACCGTTATGCTCAACACGGTGGCTGTTAATTTGATCGCGTACATGGTCAACGGGCCTATCGCAGAACCGCCGGGACAGATGTCACAGAGTTATCCGGTGCTTGAGTCCGCGGAGTTGCCCAGAATTATCCAGGGTACGCGCGCGCACCTCGGCATACTCATAGCGCTTGTATTTGTAGCGCTGTTCTACGTATTTCTTTGGAAAAGTAAAAAGGGCTATGAAGTTCGCGTATCCGGTCTTAATGATCGTGCTGCGATCTACTCCGGCGTAAATACAAGCCGTAATATACTGATCATCATGCTGCTCGCGGGGGGCCTGGCGGGCCTTGCGGGTGCAAACGAGATATTGGGTATACAGGGACGGTTGACGCCCAAAATATCTCCGGGCTATGGGTTCGACGGCATTGCCGTCGCACTGATCGGCGCGAACTCGCCGATCGGCATCATCGTTGGCGCGCTGCTCTTCGGCATTCTGCGCGCGGGCGGCAATATGATGCAAATGACGACGGGCGTGCCCTCCATCATCATCTCTGTCATACAGGCGGTGGTAATACTGATGGTGGTATCCAGCAATTATTTCCTGGAATGGTTCTTAAGCCGCAGGGAACGGCGGCAGCAGGAATGTCGCAGGGAGGGATAAGAATATGGAAGTTTTAACGACCCTGGGCAATTATCTGGCGGCGGACCTTCGCACGGCTACGCCTGTACTGCTCGCGGCGCTCGGTCTTCTGTTGATGAACCGCAGCGGGTTGATCAACATCGGCGCGGAGGGAATCATGCTCATCGCCACGTTTATGGCCGTGATGGGCACGTACTTTACAAAGAGCGTTTGGCTTGGGTTGCTGCTTGCAATGGCTTCCGGCGCGTTGATGGGGCTGTTGTTCGCATTTCTTACGGTAACAATACGCGCGAACCAGATTGTGGTAGGCGCGGCATTCAATATATTAGGTACAGGCGTCAGCGCGATGCTGTATCGCATCGTGTTTGGAATGAGCACAGACGTTATTACCATAGAGGGCTTTAACGCGCTCAACATCCCCGCTCTTTCGAATATTCCTCTGATCGGGCCAGCGTTTTTCTCGCACATGCCGATGGTATACATCGCTTTCCTGCTGGTACCGGTTGTCTCCTACTATTTGTTTAAAACTCCTTCGGGGCTTAACCTCCGTTCTGTCGGTGAAAACCCCAAGGCGGCGGATACGCTGGGCGTGCACGTTTACCGCATACGCTATGTGGCGGCGGTCGTGGGCGGCATGCTGATTGCGGCGGGCGGCGCGTTTCTTTCGACCGGCCTTCTGCGCTTCTTCTCGGAGGATATGGTGGCGGGACGCGGATTTATCGCGCTGGCGGCGGTCATATTCGGTAAATATAAGCCTACCGGCGTAATGGTGGCGGCAATGCTGTTTGCTCTGGGAAATGTCGCGGCAAATGCGCTGCAGGCGTTCGGCTCCGCCATACCGTATAACTTCCTCGTCATGATCCCATATCTCTTGACAATCATTGCGCTGGCCGGCTTTGCGGGCAAGGCTGTCGGGCCCGCGGCGGCAGGCAAGCCGTACAAGAAGGGCTGAGGAGGTACATCATGGCGATACTGGAAATGAAGGGCATCTCCAAGCAATTCCCCGGCGTGCTGGCGAACGACAATGTCAACCTGTCGGTGGAGAAGGGCGAGGTGCATACGCTGCTAGGCGAGAACGGCGCGGGAAAATCCACCCTCATGAACGTGCTGTGCGGGTTGTACAGGCCGACTGCCGGAGAGATTTATCTCGATGGCCAGAAAGTCCGCTTTTCTTCCGCGCGTGACGCTATGAATCTGGGCATAGGCATGGTGCATCAGCACTTTATGCTTATTCCTACGCTCAGCGTCGTGGAGAACTGCCTCATCGGCGCGAAATCCGACAGCGCGATCAAGCTGGATGTTAAGGGCGCCGCGGCAAAGATCAAAGAGATTGCGGAAAAATACCGCATGCACATTGACCCGATGGCGCGGGTGGATACATTGTCCGTGGGCGAACGGCAGCGCGCCGAGATCATAAAGGCGCTGCTGCGCGGCGCGCGCATACTCATACTCGACGAGCCTACCGCCGTGCTGACCCCGCAGGAGACGGAGGAACTGTTCAACATGATCCGTGGACTGACGGCGAGCGGCTACACCGTGCTGTTCATCAGCCACAAGCTCAACGAGGTCAAGCAGATCAGCGACCGCATCACAGTGCTGCGTCAGGGCAGGGTAATATCCACAGTCAACAACGCGGATCAGACGACTACCGATTTGGCGCGGCTGATGGTAGGCCGCGAAGTGGATTTCACCGTTAGCAGAACGAGGCTGGATTGCGGCGATCCGGTGCTGCGCGTCAACGACCTGACGCTGCTGCGCAGGGGAGCTTCCCCGCTGCTGGATCATGTGAACTTCCACGTTTGCGCCGGCGAGATACTGGGCATTGCGGGCGTGGACGGCAACGGCCAATCCGAGCTGGTGGAGGTGCTTACGCATTTGCGTGAAGCAAGCTCCGGCAACGCCGAATACGGCGGCCGTGACCTGACCAAATGCTCTACGCGCGAGATTATGGCGAGTAACGTTTCCCACGTCCCGCAGGACAGACAGGGGAGCGGCCTCGTGTTGCCCATGAATCTGGCTGAGAACATGATTTTGCAGGATTATTATAAACCTGCATTCGGCAAGGGTGCGTTTCTGGATTGGAAGTATATCAACGACTATACCGACAAGCTCATATGCGATTACGACGTCCGCACGCCGAGCCGGTTTGAGGCCGTGCAGAACCTCTCCGGCGGCAACCAGCAAAAGCTCATTATCGCGCGCGAGGTCACGCGCGACTGCAAGCTGCTGATCGCCATGCATCCGACGCGCGGCGTCGACGTGGGCGCGATCGAGTATATCCATAAAAAGCTCATAGAGGAACGTGACCGTGGCGTAGCCGTGCTGCTCGTTTCGACGGAGCTGGACGAGGTCATGAAGCTCAGCGATCGTCTCTGCGTGATGTACGAAGGCAGGATCATGGGTACCGTACGGCCACAGGACGTCACCATTGAACAGATGGGGCTTATGATGGGCGGTACGCCTTATGAGCAAATCGAGGCGCAGGCCTGAGCTCAATTCTCTGGGAAATACAAAAGGGGTGTTCCGGGATAATTCCGGAACACCCCTTTCATAATAGAAATCGTCTGGGCTATACAATTCGGATGACGTCCTTGCGCGGGTCGGCCTGCCTGGCCGGCTCCGCCGCGTAGCCGAGCGCAAGCGTACCGTGCACCGTATGCGTATCCGGTATTTTGAGCTCCGCGAACAGTTCGTGAATGGGCGGCATGTGCGCAAACCCGGGAATCTGATTGAGCCAGCAGGAGCCGATGCCCAGCGAGTGCGCCGCCAGCATCATGAATCCGAGTGCCAGCGCGGTATCCTTTTCAGCGTTGGGATTATCCTTCGGGGTTGATACGATTACGAGCGTTGGTGCGCTATACAGGAAGTTGGCTTCCTCGCTTTGCGCCTTTCGATCAAAGCGGCGAGGTAGGGGCTGGTATCCGCGTGACAGGAATGGCAACCAGCGTTTGCCGTATGGCGTTGTTACCCTTCTGCAGCGCATCGTGGCTTTGCAGCGCAAGGAAGTTCCAGCTTTGCGTGCCCATGGCGGAGGGGGCATAGCTTCCCGCTTCCAGAATGGCCTCCAGATCGTCCCGGGGGACCTGCCGCTGCTGATAGGAGCGGATGCTGCGCCTGGTGAGTATGTTGTCCAACACTGCGTTCATAGGGTATGGCCTCTTTTCGATACTTGATGGATAGTCTGTTTCAATTATAGCACAGGTGTCAATCATCATGCGGCGGTGCGGATTATGAGGGACGCGGTTTCTTTTTTCGCGGTTTCG
This sequence comes from Bacillota bacterium, assembly GCA_023396535.1. Lineage (GTDB taxonomy): Bacteria > Bacillota > Clostridia > Christensenellales > CAG-138 > JAEWWD01. The sequence goes on along the minus strand of JAEWWD010000178.1, from coordinate 5,689 downwards.
GTATGGGCGTCACCTGCTCGAGCAGCGTTACAATCTCCCTGCTGCGCAAGCTGTCGTCGATATCGAGTATGTAGTGTTCTTTCGCCCCCTGATAGGGAGCGCCCCTGTCGGCGTTCGACATGAGATCGCGGATGCAGTCGTGCGGCTTCACATATACGGTATCGTCGCAGATGAGCAGTATGGGCTTATCGTTGACATACACCATATATTCGCCAAACATCTACCTATAGCGGATAACGCCCGTTCCCCTGATCTGATCGCAGGCGTATTGCACAAAATCCAGGCTGCTTGCCATGAAAAAACCTCCTAAACTTATGGCACTGATAGGTCAGGAAGGAACGTCCTGCCATGCCGGCAGTTTGGCAAGCATGCGGATGGCTGCCTCGCGCGCCGCCTGCGCGTCCAACCCCTGCGTGCGAATGAGGAATTCCGTGGTCCCATCCACTTTCTCAGGATAGGACTGCATGGTTCCGTCCGGCCGGGCGCAGTATTTGCAGTAGTCCTTGCTTTCATCCTGCAGCGGGTAATCAGCGGCTTCCCGCATGGGCATGCCGCAGGCGATGCAGATTTTCATATCTTTCGCTCCTTCATCAGCAGTTTTCGTATGCTTCAAGCGCCGGTACAAGGCAATGCGACATGCCTTGCACGCCGGATACGGTGAGCGTCAGCAGTATGGTATCGCGAATCTCTGACCGCGTCGCGCCTTCCTTTTTCGCCATGGGTACATGCGCGGCGACAGCGCCTGCTTCCCCCTGCGAGGCCTTTATACCGATGTAAATGAGCTGCCGCGTTTTCGCGTCCAACCCGTCAAGGGAGGAGATGGAACCGATCAAACAGTCGAACGCCGAAGCGACATCCGGAGCTTCCTCGCGAAACACCATAAACGGATTTTTGTTCTGCATACTATTTCCCTCGTTTCATAGTATCCACGCCCAGCCGGGCAAAGCCCTCAATACCTTCCTGCGTGAGCCGGTACGCAGTCTTTGCGCCCTCTTCCCGCTCAAACCATTTTAGTTCCAATAGTCGCTGGAACAGCCGGTTTCCCAGCGTTCCGCCCAGATGCCCGTAACAGGCGCGGCCCTTGAGCAGGTTATCGGCATTCATACTGTGTTCCCCCCCTTTTCAACAAGCGTTAGGAAGTTTTTTATCAGCATGTCTCCGTGGCGGCAGATTACGCCGCCGTCCGGCGCAAACAGATCTCCGTTGGAAAGATAATGATGCACCAGCCCCACCCAAAGATTGAACAGAAAGTAAGGGGGAACTTCGGCTGCATAGGCGGCGCCGTGTTCCATCGCCTTAGCAAAATGAAAGGAGATGGCGGATTGAATGCCTATGAAACTGTCCCTGGCTCCGGGCGGGAGCAGCCGGTTTTCCAGTATGAGCCGTGCATAAAAGGGCTCGAATTCCATAATTCCGGCCAGGTGCGCACGCAGAAGTTCCCCAAGCTGTGCGCGGCCGTGGGCGAGCTCATGCGTACGCAGGGCGATTCTCTGCCCGTAAACTGCCACCACTTCCTCGATAAGCGCATCCATGGATGCGAAATGGACGAAAACCGTGCCGTGGGATACATGTGCGGCCTGTGCGATATCCGAGGCGCGCGCTCTCATGATTCCCATATGGCAGAAGACGTCGTATGCGGTTCGGATGAGCAGCGCGCGGGTCTGCTCCTTTCGTATTTCCCGGGAATTCTTCATATCGATGACCATCCAATCAATGACTATGGAGTCATCATAATATGTGGGCATTGAATTGTCAATAAAAAAATCGGGCCGCTCCAAAACCGGAGCGGCCCGTCATTCGTTGCTTTGCCATAACGGCCTCAGCGCGTAAAGTACTTTTCTGATACTTCCCTTTATTTCGCTGCGGTAAGTATGGCGACGACGTCGGAAGAGGTCAGCGGCTGGAAGCCGTCGATGGTGATAGCGTCGTCGAACGTGGCCTTCTTGGCCATATCGACGATCTGCTCGTCGGTGGGGTGCACGCCAAGCTCACTGAGGCTGACGGGCATATTGATGGAATGGCACCAGTCTTCCCACGCGGAGATACCGGCGAGCGCGGTCTCTTCAAGGTTTTCGTAATTCTGCTTTACGCCGAATACCTCGACGGCGAACCGTGCAAAGCGGCCGACGTTGGTCTTATACACATACCGGGCCCAACTGCTCCATACGGCGCTCAGGCCCGCGCCATGGGTGACGTCGAACATACCGCTGACTTCGTGCTCGATCATGTGCGGACCGAATGCGCCGACGCGCCCCGTGCCCAGCAGGCCGTTATGCGAAAGGCTGCCGCCCCACATCAGCGTCGCGCGGGCTTCGTAATCGTACGGGTTTTTTACGGCCGCGACGGCGGCTTCCTTGACAGAAACGAGCAGGCCTTCCGCCATACGGTCGATGAGCACGACGTCCTTCACGGTGGTGAAGTAGCGCTCCATGGTGTGCATCATGATGTCCACCGCGCCGCTTGCGGTCTGGTATGCGGGCAGGGTATAGGTCATCTCCGGGTTCAGTATGGAGAATTTGGGACGGGAGCTGTCATGATCGTAGAAGCGCTTGCGTTGGCCTTCCTCGATTGTGATGACGGAGGAATTGCTCATTTCGGAGCCTGCCGCCGCGATGGTGAGTATGCAGCCGATGGGGTAGCATTTGTCTACAGTCACGCGGGCCATATATACGTCGACCAGATCGACGTCGCTGTTTGCCAGGCCGTAGCCTATGGCCTTCGCGGAATCGATGGGGCTGCCGCCGCCGATGGCCAGTATGAAGTCCACGCTTTCCCGCTTGCAAAGCTCTATGCCCTGCTTCACAAGGCTCATGCGCGGATTGGGTACCACGCCGCCCAGGTCCACATAGCCGACGCCATATTCCGTAAGGCTTTTATGCACGTTGTCCAGCAGGCCGCTTTCCTGCAGACGCTTGCCGCTGCCGTAATGTACCAGCACCTTCTTATAACCAAGATCATGAATCTCTTTTCCAACAGTTTTTTCGGTGTCCTTGCCGAATATGATTTTTGTTGGCGTGTAATAGTTGAAGTTAAGCATGATAGCCTCCTTAAGTTTTAAATTGAGTGTAACCGTTCCCTTTTTATAGTAGCGCATCGCAGAATGGATTACAAGACTTTCAATCCCTTTCATTAACTTTCGTTTATGTATGAATAGCGCGAAAATTGTCTTTTTTAGTTTGGGGGAACCTGGGTATTGAGAGAAAAACACAGTTTTGAGTAAACAAAAAGCGCCTGGGCATGTTCCGGCGCTTCTGTGCGATTACAGGGAACTATGCGCCAGGCGCGCGCTTTACGATTGCGGAATAAGGATGATCGTCCGTTGCGGCCGCAACCTCTATCAGTTCTCCGCTTTGCAGCATGGACTGCATGCGCAGAAACAGCCATCGATCGCTGACGCCCGGCATGCGGATGAGCGTATTTCCGATCAGGCGCGCGACATGGAATTCGCCCTCGGGAAAATTGGCGCGCAGGGCGAAATCGTAAAACTCGGCGGGGACGCCCATGACAACGCCGTTAACGATAGCGCGCAGCGGCGCGTTTTCGCGTACCAGATCGTCCCACAGTCCGGCGTAATACCTGCGCATGGTCATGCTGACAGGTTCGTCGGACACCGCTAAATTCCCGAGTTCTTCGGGGGGTATCTCGCCTGTCGAGCGGTAGCTGACGACGCAGTCCCCTTTTTCGATCTCAGAAGGAGCGTGGACGACATAGAGCGGGGCAGGGGAATCCGCAATAAGGCGGCAAACGAAATACATGCAGCACAGTTCAGCGGGGGAATGCGGACTTACCCATATTCGAATGGGTTCCTGCGTGGAACCGGCTTCCCGTATGCGAGCGAACGCATGCTCGTTCGTCTGCCATATCTGTTCCGGAACGCCCGGGAAATCGCCATATAAATCGGACAGCAGCCGTTTGCGGGAGTTCAGATTGGATTGTATGCCCATACGGCAATCCGAGATATCGCCGATATCGAGTGCGAGAGTCAGGGCTTCGACATCGCGGGAACTGCCATTAAGAGGCGCGCCGGTCCAGTAGTAGCGACGGCGCCTTGCTTCCCGCTGTTCTTTTCTTGTGCCGCCGATCACGGCCACAGAGCCATTGAGACGCTGGCCCGGCTTCATGGATTTCGCAAATTTAAGCGCGCCTCCCAGGCTTTCGCTGAACGAGAGTTCTATCATTCCGCCTCCTTGCCCGTGCATTCAACGGCCGCTGTTTGCCATAATACCTATATATTACATACATATATAGGGCGCTTACGTACGGATGCATATACTATACCAACCTGTGATAAGGAGGCTGGGATTCGAATGCATGATCAATCCGGCAGCGGCGTGACGTCCTCGCTTTGCTGGATTTGCGTCTTTTCCGACGTGCCGCGATTGACCAGCAACACGCCCGTGATGGTTACGGCTCCCCCTAGCAGGGAGAACCACGTCGGGATTTCCCCTAACAGCGCCCACGCGATAAGGAATGTCAGCACCGGGGTCAGGTATATGGAGCTTGTCCCGCGCGACGAGCCTATGCGCGAAATCGCATAGGCCATGGCGCTGTATGCGACAATGGTGGGGAATATGCCCAGGTACAGCACGATCAGGCTCGCGCTGACGGGTGCTGAGGCGATCTCCCGCACGACCCCCCGGGATGTGAAGGCCATGAACAGCGCCGCCGCCCATATGGTATAGGTCGTGAACGCAATACTGTCGTATTTTTTCAAATATGGCACCTGCACCACGAAATAGATGCTCTCGGAAAATGCGGCGAACAGTATATACAGCGTTTGTGCGGTAAAACGGAAGGAGCCGTCTATGCTGATGGAAATCAGCGCCACGCCAAGAAAACTGACAACCGTACCCAGCAGGCCGGTGGCCGTCATGCGTTCCTTGAGAAACAGCACCGACCATATGGCCGTGAATACCGGCGCGAGCGTGACGATCAAGCTGGAAAGCCCCGCGCTTACCGTCTGCTCGCCTACGTTGATTCCGACATGGTAGACGGCAAAGCCGAAAAATCCGCACAGCAGAAATATGGGAATATCCTTCGGGTCGGGGAGGCGCGTCTTTCGTATGACTGCTACGATGCCCAGGCCGACGGAGCCTATCAGCATCCGTAAAAACGCAAGATGAAGCGGCGAATAGTAGGTAAGCGCCGCACGGATACCTACGAATGCCGAAGCCCACAGTGTGATAGTGATGAAAAACGCGACCCATACGTCGGCCTGTACCTGTTTTTTCACGAAAATCCTTTCCGTCCGTATCCTGTACAGACTCCGGTGATACCAATGCGTATTCCTTTTACCGGATTTGCGGATTACTTTTTGGTCGGAACGATTTCCAGCCAATAACCGTCCGGGTCGGATATGAAATAGATGCCCATCTTCTCGTTTTCGTAGCAGATGCAGCCCATGCTCTGGTGCAGCGCGTGCGCGCCGTCAAAGTCGTCTGTCCGGAAGGCGAGGTGGAATTCGTTATCGCCCAGATTGTACGGTTTTTCCCATCCTTTGACCCAAGTAAGCTCCAGCTCGAAATCCGATTCCGCGTTGCCTACAAACACGATGATGAAGGAGCCGTCCTCCGCAACCTTCCGGCGCTTTTCCGTCAGACCCAGCGCCTTTTCATAGAATGCAAGCGACTTTTCAAGATCAAACACATTGTAGTTTTCGTGTACCATTCTGAACTTCATGGATATCGTC
>JAEWWD010000286.1 GCA_023396535.1 Bacillota bacterium | reverse complement strand
AGCTCATACTGTCCCCGGTATCTACAACAGCTACCGGTGATTTTGCGGCGGCGATGGCGATGGCATACCCCGTATTTCGCGTATTCGACCCGGCGTTTGCGCAGGAGTGCCTGCATGCCGCCGAGCGCGCGTGGGAATATCTTTGCATTACGGGCTGCATACCATTTGTCAATCCTGAGGGGATTGTGACAGGCGAATACGGCGACGCGGACGACGCCGACGAGCGCTATTGGGCGGCGTGCGCCCTGTATGCCGCCACGGGAGGCAAAGCATATCACGAGTATATAAAAATCAGCTACAGTCCGGCGTGGGCGGCGGATTTGGGCTGGGCGGACGTCGGGGCATACGGCAATGCGGTGTATCTTGGTATCAGCGGCGAAATGACGGACGGCTTTTTAAAAGGCATGATCACAAACGGCCTTTTGCGTACCGCCGACAGGCTGGTTGAATTGTCCCACAGCAATGCGTATGCCGTGACCGCGGAAAAGTACATATGGGGCAGCAATATGACGGTGCTCAACAACGCCATGCTGCTGCTCATGGCGCACGATATTAGTCCGAAGGAATCATATATTTCTTGCGCGACACGGCAGCTCGATTATATTTTCGGTAACAATACCCTGTCGGTTTGTTATGTTACCGGGTGCGCCGAAAACAGCGCCCGTCATCCGCACCACAGGCCGTCTGCCGCCGCAGGGCGCGCCATGCCGGGCATGCTTGTGGGCGGCCCGGACCAATATCGTGAGGACGCATGCGCGTGCATGCATCTTGCCGGCGCGGATCCTGACTGCTGCTATATTGATGACATGGAAAGCTATTCCACAAACGAAGTGGCCGTCTACTGGAATTCGCCGTTGGTATACGTAATGGCAAGGTTAATGCTGGTCTAGGGGGGGGGGTTAGAGCCCCGGGGCGCCCTGGTTATTCAGAATGTATTTTCGCGTCATTCAGACGCTTTTTTTATGCGCTGAAATCAAGAAACAGATATCGTTTGAAAAACCGTTCTCTGGTACATTTTGGATCCCATTTTATCGATATATTATGTAAAAATATCTGTTATGGATTTGACCAATCAAAACGATAAATAGTGTATAATAATCCAGTTATGCCAAACAAATCTGCGTATGGAAAACGCGCCGATTACCGGTTCCGCTTTGCTTCCAATGCTCTTTCGAACGAAGGAGAAGCGGCGTCCGGCCTGTGCGAGCGTTCAATTGCGCGCAGATCCGCAAATCAGAAACCTGTATGGGAACCTATATCGGAAGTGGGGACGTTAGTGGGGAACATGAGTAACTCTATCAGTTTTCGTATGGACAAGCTTCGTCGGGCGTTGTCGCTCGTACTGTGCGTATTGTTTGCTTTGACGCAATTCCCGATGCCGGCGCGCGCGGACGGCGGAAGATTGGCTGCTTTCAACGAGGAATTGATGGACGACCAGTTTAATTGGGGTATAGCTGGCGGCGGGTCGGCTTCAAACGGAAGAATTACGCTCAATGCCGCTGCGTCGGAGGCGGAACCATCGGAAGGACGGTATGAAATCGATCTTACTCCGTTGCATGACGCTGTGGAAAACGGCGGCTTGCGCGCGGATATCAGCTATGCGGTTTCTCCTGAAGGCGCCACCGTTACGTTCAGCGCGGGCGGAACCTCGCTGTCCGACGGGGACGTCGTCCCCTCCGGCAGTACCGGTGTGCTTGTGGAGGTGCTTAATCCAACCAATGAGCCGGCGGAGTTTACGCTTTCCTTTGCGTTTAACGATACGGAAGCCCCTGAGCTTTCGGCGGAGGCGTCGCTCAATACATGGACAAACGGGAATGTAGTCCTCACGCCTGCCGCAAACGATACGGACAGCGGCGTGCAAAGCGTATTTGAATCCGATCAGACAGGCGCGCCCATGGCTTCCCTGACGGACAACGGGGACGGTACATATACGGCGTCCGCCAATGGAACGTACTATTTTACCGCGGAAGATTTTGCGGGCCATTCTATGACGACGGCCTGTACTGTTGCCAACATCGACAAAGCTGCGCCCTCCGTGCCCTCCGTATCGCTTTCCAGCGAAGACGAATGGGCGACGTCCGCGGTAGCGGCCACGATAACGGGCGCCGCCGCTCCGGAAGGAGAGAGCCCGCAGGCGGTGGAATACGCTCTGAACGGCGGTGCGTTCTCGGCGTATACGGGCATGCTTACGCTTACGGATGAAGGCGTTACGCAAATCAGCGCGCGCGTCAGGGATGGGGCGGGCAACGTGTCCGGTATGGTCGAGAAAACTGTGCAGATCGATACTCAAGCCCCCTCGATCAATGCGGCCTTCGGCAATACGGGCGCGGACAACAACGCCGCGCTGACGTTTACGGCGACCGATTCGGCTTCAGGCGTTTTGGAGAAGCGGTATTTGGAGGGCGAGCGTACAATTGCGGATTATGCTTTTGCTGCCGTACTCGCGGGCGATACCGTAGCGCTTCCGGCCGGTCATTCCTATACGGTATTTGCCAAGGACAACGCGGGGCATATCGGCCTTGAAACGCTTTATGCCAGTTCGGTACCCTCCCTGATGCTGCCCGGCGGCTTTTCCGTCAATGAAGGCGAAACAAAGACGCTGAGTTTTTCCGTGAGCGACAGTGAAACCGCAAACGGCAGCCTTGCCGTCACGGTCGACTCGGCCGACTCTGCGGCATTAAGCGCGGGCGCTGTACAAAACGGCGGCGGCACTGTAACCGTGCCCCTTACGGCGGCGGACGCCGTTCCGGCGGAACGCACCGTGAACCTCATCATAACCGTAA